>CALDZQ010000351.1 GCA_937944035.1 uncultured Neomegalonema sp.
TCATAGCTGCGCACGATGTCGGCGGTTTCGTCGGTGGAGCCATCATCGACGACGAGGACTTCGTAGTTTTCGCAGGTCTGGGCGAGAGCGGAGTCGAGGGCGACGCGGATGGTGCTTGCACCGTTATAGACCGGGATGACGAGTGTTGAGAATGTCATGATTTCAATTCCTTATCTATTCAGGAGCGCTGCGCGCATGGCGCGGGGGGCGATGACGCTGGCGAGGGCGGATGCAAGGGTCAGTGTGCCGCGCCGCTTGTCGCGGAAAAAGCTGGCGGGTGACAGGGCCACGCCGCGCAGGGCGTAGGATGCGGCGGTGCGGGGGGGCATCCCCAGACGCATCGCGCGGCGTGCCAGATAGCGCAGGTAAACCGCCTCCGCCGACCGGACCGCGCCGCGCGAGGGCAGGGCGTTGAGCGTCCCAGCCGTCTCGACGCTTTTGCGCCATCCGGCATACATCTTTTCGAGGTCGGTGGAGAGACCGCCCACGGATGTGCGGTAGTGCAGAAGCGTCGCGTCGAACCCGTGAATGACAAAGCCTTTGGCCGCCGCGCGGACCAGCCATTCGCGGTCCTCACCGTGGGAAATATCCTCGCGGAAATGGCCGGTCTGGTCAAGAATATCGCGGCTGACGATCAGGTTCGACATCGTGCCGACGACGTTCTCCTCAAGCAGGTCGCGCACGGTCAGCGCCTTTGCGGGAACGGTCGAGGTTGTGTGATTGTCGCCGGGCGTGTCGGTGAAAAACGCGAACCGGGAGTAGGCGATGTCTGTGCGCGGGCTGTCCGTGAAGAACTTCAGTAGCCGGGCGAGGCGGTCTTTGTGCCAAATGTCATCGGAGTCGAGAAAGGCGATGATCTCGCCCTTTGCGGCTTTCAAACCGATGTTGCGGGCAGCGGATGCGCCACCGCCGGGGCCGTCAACCACCCGAATGCGCGGGTCTTTCGCGGCGTACTTATCCAGCATGGCACGGGTGTCGTCGGTCGAGCCGTCATTGATGGCGATGATTTCCCAGTCCATAAAAGTCTGGCCGACAACGCTGCGCAATGTGTCGGGCAGGGTGCTGACGCTGTTATGGCAGGGGATGATAATCGAGACGCGGGTCATGGCGTGGCCTTCCCGGATTTCAGGATGATGAGCGTGGCGAGTAACTGTGAGATCGTGGCCACGGCGAGGTAAGCGTAGACCGTCGGCATCAGGCCGAACGGGGCGGTAATCGCGACCGCCGCGATAATGGCTGTGGTGATTGCGGTGGAGGCCCAGAAATCGGTCCACGCGCGGTCTTCGGCACGGAGCCACTGGCTGATCGCGGTCCAGACGACGGCCGGTGCGGCGGCGAGGCACAGGACTCCGACCATGCCGCTGACTTCGCCCCAGCGGTCGCCGAAGATGAAGGGCACGTAATACGGGGCCAGCATCGCTTGCAGGATCACGAGCGGGACGAGGATGGTCAGCGCCATGCGCAGGGCGGCCGTGAGGGCTTTGCGGCGGCCCGTGCCCGCTTCACGCTCGCACAGATGCGGGAAAAGGGCGATGGCGAAGGCGGTTGAGAATGACGAGGCAAGGCCGATGCCCGCATTAAAGGCGAAGAACCAGATGCCCAGCGCCTCCAAGCCCAAAACGCCGCCGATGATGAGCTTGTCCGCTTGCATCCGCAGGGCTTTGATGCCCTCGACGCCCAGAATGGCGCTGCCGAAGCGGATGAAGGGGCGGATCGGCTCGTATCCGGCGCGTGGGTCGGCTTGCCACGGGTGCAGGCGGCGCATGGCCAAGGCCCAGAAGGGCGCGGTCAGCAGGCGGGGCAAGATCATGGCGGCGGGCGTTGGCCAGATCAGCAGCAGAATGATCGCCATAAAGGCGCTGACGACAAGCTGCGCTCCGGCGATGCCCGCCACGGCGCGGTTCTGGCCGTTGCGCATGGCGCGAAAGCAGGAGACGAGGCCCATCGGCATGAAGAGGAACTGTCCGGAGAAAACGACGAGCAGAAGCGCGGTTTCCTGAGCGCCGCCGCGCGCAACGAAGATCAGGGCGATAATGCCGCTGACACAGAAAAGCCCGCCACACCAGACGCGGAAGATGCGGGCGGCCGTGTTGCATGTGGCTTCGAGGTTGTCATTTGAGGCGGCGATGATGCGCTGGCCGACGCCGTTCTCTGCGAGCGCTTTGAGAATCTCACCGATGGCCAGGACCAAAGCGACGACGCCAAGCTGTTCGGGGATAAGAACGCGCGCGGCAACCATCGTTGCGATGATCCGTGCCGCCTTCGCAGCCGCTTCGGAGGCCGCCCATACCATGAGCGTACCGAGCAGGTTGTTTGTCGGTGCGGCGATGGCAGTGGCCAAAACAGCGGACTCCGGTAAACGGTTACGCAGGTTGTCGTTGTCTCATTATCGCCCGAACACCTTAAAGATTGTTTGGTCCGGCTGAATTGTTGCGGTGAGTTCGTTTGTATTTTTATCGTCAATTTTATCGATGATTGTTTTATAATATCGAATTTTCTGTATTCAATTTCGCCAAGTATTTTTGACAAATGTATCAGGTATATTCTTTTATACTGTTTCTTTGTTCAGAGTTTGGAAACAGGCGGGATCTATTCTGAAAGCCTCATATTGATGTCATCGGCGGGGGCTGTGATGAAGACCGGACTTGGATTGTCAGAACACACGCTGTTCAATATGCCACTCGTGAGCGCCTCACGGGATGCGGCCTGCGTGTCCTTGCTGGATGGCGAACGGCGGCGGGTTGCCTTCATCAATGCCGATTGTGTGAATATCGCCGCGCGTGACAAAAGTTATGTCAACGCCCTCGATACAATGGATGCGCTGTTGCCCGACGGATCAGGTCTGGCGCTGGCGGCGATGATGCAGGGTAAGCGGTTCGATGCCAATTTGAACGGGACAGACCTGTTTCCGGTTCTGTGTGAAGCGGCGCGTGATGAGGGCAAGTCGGTTTACTTCCTCGGCGGAAAGCCGGGGATTGCGGATGCGGCGGCGGCGAATGCGGTGGCGCGGGTTCCGGGTCTGATTGTGGCGGGGACCGCTGACGGTTATTTCGACGCTGAGGACGAGGGCGCGGTGGTCGAGGCCATCAATGCGTCGGGGGCGGATATTCTGCTGGTGGCGATGGGTGTGCCCGTGCAGGAGCACTTTATCGCCCGACATTCGGCGGCGCTGAAACCATCGGTTTGCATGGGTGTGGGCGGGTTGTTTGATTTTGTGGCCGGTGCAGTGCCCCGCGCGCCGGCCCCTGTGCGCGCTGTCGGGATGGAATGGGCATGGCGATTGGCGTGTGAGCCTAAACGGCTGGCAAAGCGGTATCTGCTCGGCAATCCGGCGTTCATTTTGCGCGCGATGCATGACGCGCTGAGCGCGGGGGTGTTTGGCTATGCGAACCGCAAACGCGCGATGGATATTTTCATGTCCTCGGTCGCGATGCTGTTGCTGTCGCCTTTCTTTATCCTGACGGCGCTGGCGATCTGTTTTGAAAGTCGGGGCGGGGCGTTTTTCAGTCAAATCCGCGTTGGCAAGGATGGCAAGCCCTTCCGGATGTACAAGTTCCGCACGATGTATCCCGATGCGGAAACGCGGCTGGCGGCGATTCGGGGGCAGAGTGATCGTGATTCGGTTTGTTTTAAAATGGCCGATGACCCGCGCGTGACACGGGTGGGCAAGTTGTTACGGAAAACCTCGTTGGACGAATTTCCGCAGCTTTTGAACGTTTTGTTCGGTCAGATGTCGATGGTGGGGCCGCGTCCGGCGTTGCCGTCTGAAGTTGCACAGTATTCTGAATACGAAATGCAACGTCTGAGCGGACGCCCCGGCATCAGTTGTTTGTGGCAGATCTCCGGACGGGCTGATTTGAAGTTTGATAAGCAAGTTGATTTAGATATTGCATACTTGAGATCTTCATCAACATGGCTTGATATTGCCATTATTATTCTGACACCGCTGGCTATTATTTCACGGCGGGGAGCGTATTGATCTTTAATATTCGGCTTTACCTGTCGGTTAATCCATGAATGGGGTTTGTTGACTGGAGTGGCCGGAATCCAAGGATTCTGCGGCGCGCTTAAGGACTGGTTCGCAATTAACCATGTACATTGCATTGGTTATTGAGCACCGGAGCAGATTCCTATGCAGCTTTCCCGTAGAGATGCGGGCGCGTATAAACCGCGCCTGTCCGCCCTCGTACTTTTCACCTTATTGTTGAGCGGATGCGCGGCGACGAAGCTGCCGCGCAATGATTCACCGATTGAGGCCGAGGGCGGGTATCAGGCGGCGCAACGCTCGTTTGACGCCGATGAGCGCCCGCGTGATGATGCGGATGATGAGTTTTTTGTCACCTCCCTGCGGGCTGATCTCAATTTAAGGGGGTGTAAGCCGAATCCTGAATACGACAGGCTGCCGCTGCTTCCCGATACAAAAAGCGAGTTGCCGATCACCAAGGGTGATCTGCTGCGTGTGACCGTCCTCGATGATGATATGCTGTCCGGCGATTTCGAGATTGAAGAGGACGGAATGCTCCGGTTGCCGCAAATGCGCGCCGTGCGGGCAAAAGGATTTCCGGCCGGGAAGCTTGAGAAAATCGTTCAGCAGGCGCTGGTCAGTGATGAGCTGTATCAGCCGCCCGGCGCGCCCGTGTCTGTCAAGGTGATCGACCGCGCGCCGATCCGCGTGCCTGTCTCCGGCGCTGTGTTTGAGCCGGGGTCGATTGAGATTGCCCAAAAATTCGAGCAGGAACGTGATCCGCTGCGGCAGACCGCGAGCGGTGATTTGTCTAACAACCGCGCGCTCACAGGCGCGATACGCGGGGCCGCCGGGGTGCGCCCCGATGCGGATGTGCGAAACGTGCTGCTGCGGCGCGGGGGCAAGGTTTGGCGCGTTGATCTGATGAATGCGGCCCTGGACCGGGGGTTCCATGATCCGTTTCTGCTGTCGGGTGATGAGGTATTCGTGCCGAGTCTGGGCTGCTTTCAACCCGGATTGGCAAAGCCGAACATCATCACCCGCAAGGGCATTAAAGTGCAGCTGTCAAACCTGACGGTTCCGGCGCTGCGCAACTCCGCCTCCGCGATTGAGGAGGATGCGCGGTCTTTGAAATACGGAACGACGCTGTTGCAAATCCTGTTCAAGATGAACTGCGTGGGCGGGACGGCGCTGACCAATGCGGACCGTTCGGCGATCGTCATCTCCTCTAACCCGATCACGGGTAAAAGCGAGGTGATCCGGCGGCGGATTGAGGATTTGATCCGGCGGGCCGACCGCGATGAGCATAACCCGATCCTGATGCCGGATGACTCCATCGCCTGTTATGACAGCACGGTGACGAATGCGCGTGATGTGATGAGCGCTTTCCGCGATATTGTCACACCGTTCTCGGCTCTTAGCGGGCTGTAAATGAGAGCTTTGCGCTTACTCTGGCTTATTATCCGACGATTGGTCGTGACCATCCTTGTGGTCGCGCCGATCTGGATGCTGGCGTATGCGTATATCACGTATACGCCAAGGCAATACGCTGCGGGGATCACACTGATCCTGCCCGGTGATGGCGCAAGCTCCAGTGTGAATATCAACGGGGTCGGGCAAGCGTCGTCTAGCGCATCCTCGCCGTGGTCGAGCAACAAGCTCAGCCCGGTGGAGAGTTACCGCAAGCTGATGATGACCGAGACGGTGCATCGACGGGCGGCGGTATCGCGGGGGATGTCGCCAGATGATTTCCCAAAACCCAAGATCAAGCTGATCGATCAAACCAATTTTATTTCTTTGTCGATGCGCGGCGATACGCCGGAGAGTGCGCAAAAGAATGCGCAGGCGTTCTTGGACTCCTTCAACGTTGAATTGAACCTGCTGCGCAAGGGCTTTACCGAAAGCCGCGAAGCGCCGAACCGGGCGGTGATCGCCGATTACAAGCGCGCGGTCGATGATGCGCAAAAGCGGGTGCTGGACTTTCAGATGAGTTCGGGGCTGGCGGCGACAAGCCAGTTCGAGGAGGCGATTGCACTGATCGAGCGGTTGAGCCGCCGTGTCCAAGACGTGCAGGCCGAGATCGACCGTCGCAGCGGCGAAGTGCGGGCGCTTGAGCGGACGTTGCAGACACAGCCGGAACAGGCGGCGGCGGCGTTGAAGCTGCGCGCTGATCCCATTTTTCAGGCTCTGCTGGAGGATACCACGGCGTCGAAGGTCGCCTATGAGCGGGCGAAAACGCAATACGGCAAGCGGCATCCGAAATTCCGCGAGGCGGAGCGCACCTATCTGGCCGTGGCCAAGTCGATGATCGAGCGCGGGGCGATCCTGACCGGGCGTGACGAGGCGGGATTCCGGCAAATCGCCGATCTGGCCACGCAGGGCGCGCGCGAGATGATGCTGTCCGAACTGGTGGACAACGCGGCGGCACGGGATGGTTTGCAGGCGGAGATTTTCACGCTGAAATCGCAGTTGGGGCTTGCGCGCTCCGAGGTGCAGCGGTTGGCCGGGCCTGCGGGTGATCTGGATCGCCTGAAACGGGATCAGCAGGTGGCCGAGGCCGTGTTCTCTTCGGCATTGGCGCGGGCTGATACGACGAAAGCGGATCATTTTGCGGTGTATCCGCTGGCGCAGGTGGTTGAACTGCCCGTTATCAGCGATGTTCCGGTGACGCCGAGTAAGAAGATCGGGATTATCGCGGCGGCGGCGGCGACGTTGTTTATGTTGTTCGGCTTGATGCTGGTTTGGATGCGTGGCGCTATTCTGAGTGGGATTGCACGTGCCTTTGCGCATCCGGTTACGGAGGTGGCCGAAGTGGCGGCGGCGCAGACGCCGGAGCGTGCGCGCGTGCGGCCTCAGCCGCAGCCTGAAGCGGCACAAGCGTTTGATCCGATGCCGATGCGCGCGCCTGTGCGCCAACAGCGCGCACGTATGGAGCCTGCCGCGCCCGACAACAGGGCGCTCGACGATGAGCCGTTGATCGAAATCCCGCATCAGATGTCAGGCCGCTACACGATCGGGGAGGTGATGAATGTCCGGTTACGTCCGAACGCTGAGGCCGGTTGAGCGGGTTTTGTATCGCACCATCACGCTGACATGGGTGTTCTATCTGCTTGGGGCGCTTTACATCGTCGGTCCGGTATTGGGCTGGAGCGTGGCCGGGTTTACAGTGCTGGCGCTGTATCTGGGGCCGACATTGCGCGAGGATTTGCGGGCTGATCCGCCGTCGCTGACGGTGGTTATCTGGTTCGTGTTCATGTTCGGGATGCTGGTCGTGCTGTGGATCGGGCATTTCGATTACGGCCTTGGAACAGGCAAAACGATCAAATCGACGATTGGCTGGGCCAAGGGGTGGGCGCTGTTCACGCTGTTCATCTTCATCGGCGCATCGATGCGGATACGGCCTGAAGTGCTGATCCGGGGTCAGTGCGTACTGGGGTTGCAGACGTTGCTGGTGCTGCCGATCCTGGTGATCGCGCCGATGATCGGGCTGCCGGAGCGGTTGTTTGTGTCGCCGCTGCGCGCGGTTGGCGGGCCGGGGCCGGAGTATTTTTCGGTGTTTTTCTACACGGTTGATCCGTCAAGCGGTGGATGGCGGTGGCAGTTCTTCACCCCGTGGTCGCCGTTTGCCGCATTGGTCGGGCTGATTATGACGCTGTGCGCGCTGGAGGAGAAGCAACCGGCCTGGCGGACATGTGGTGTGGTGGCGGGGCTGCTGATTATCTTTATGTCGAAGTCCCGGATGGGCGTGATCGGGTTGGTGGTGTGCGGGTTCGGGCCGCGTTTGTTGCCGCTGGTGCTGAAAAGCTGGGCTTGGTTCGCGTTATCGGCATTCGCGACGACGATGGTGGCCGGGGGAACGTGGTTGCTGACGACGCTGGGCGACGGGTATCAGGCATTCCGGGAGCTGCGGGCGGATTCGACACGGGTGCGTGATGCGTTGCAGAGCATCGCCAAGGAGCGGTGGCGGACGGAAGCGCCGTGGTTCGGGCATGGCTCGGTCGAGCCGGGGGCGCATGTGACCGAGCATATGCTGATCGGTACGCACCATACATGGTTCGGCTTGCTGTTCGTGAAGGGCGCGGTGGGGCTGTTGATGTTTGCGCTGCCGATGGCATGGACGGTGTGCTATCTGATCCGTATGGCAGTGCTGACGCCGGAGGGGCGGTTGCCGCTGGGGTTGTTGCTGGCAATGCTGTTGTTTTCGTTTGGTGAGAACCTTGAGGTACTGGTCTACATGCTGTGGCCGGGGTTGGTGATTATCGGCCATGCGTCGGCGGTGAAGCTCGCCTTGCCGAAACTGCGCACCATTCATGATTCAGCGCTGTTAACGTCGTAAAATCTGGCCTGTATGCTTTATTGTTCTATGTAAATTAGATCTGTTTTTATTATTTAAAGCACAAATATTTAATTTTTGGACAGAATATAGCGTTTTAATTTTGGAATACTGTAGTAAATATGTGCGGAAAAAAGATTTTTATAAGTACGTTTTAAATATTATGGGTTTTTGATTTCAGGTTAAAGTGATTTAACGGGTTTTGTTCAGTATTGATAAGGACTGAAGCGGTAAAGTGCCCCTGAGTTGATTTATTGCGGCGTTAGCGCCACGGGGGACTTCGATGAACATCAAGCGCAAAGATCTGATTACGGGCGTTGAAGTGGCAACGGGTGAGCCTGAGCTGCATGAGGGTCAGGCGATCGTTGCGCGCATCGAAACCGGCGCGCGGCCTGAGAGTATGCGGCTGGACGGATACCTGAGCGAGAATTTCGAGGTTATCGTCATCAGCGATACCGAATCTCTTATGCTGCTGAAAGAGGGTGTTGCTTTTGATCCGGGCAATATCAGCACGCTCTATTTCAGCTTTGAATCCACCATCGGCAAACTGACCGATAAGGAGCAGTTCAAGGTTCCGGTCGAGATTTTCTCGAACTTCATCAAATCAGAGCCTGTTGAAAGCGATGATACGCTGACGGGGACATCGCAAAACGATCACTTCGACGCCCAAGGCGGTGACGACACGATGATCGGCCGCGAGGGTGATGACTTCTTCGTGGCGGGTGCTGGTGCGGACCACCATGATGCCGGGTCGGGGGTTGATACGGTCGATTACCGCTTTGCCACGGCCGGCGTGAGCGTTGATCTGGGCGCGAACACCGCGTCGGGGGCGGAGGCGGAAGGCGATACGTTTGACGGTGTCGAGCGCCTGTACGGCTCAATCTATCACAATGATACGCTGACAGGATCGGACGCGAATGATCGCCTGTTCGGACATGGCGGTGACGACGTGCTGAACGGTGCGGCGGGGGATGATTTCCTTGACGGCGGCACAGGCGCTGATGCGCTGAGCGGCGGCGAGGGCTTTGACACCGTTCATTACGGCGATTCTGATGAGGCGGTGACGGTTGATCTGGGCGCGGGCACAGGTGTGGGCGGCGACGCGCAGGGCGATACGCTGAGCGGGATCGAGCAGGTCTTCGGCTCGTTCCTGGGCGATGTGCTGATCGGATCGGCGGGGTCGGACCGGCTGCGCGGGATTCAGGGTGATGACACCCTGTCGGGCGGTGCGGGCGTTGACACGCTGATCGGTGGTGAGGGCGCGGATGTGCTGGATGGCGGCGAAGGCCGTGATGTCGCCGATTATGGAAATTCCGCCGGAGCGGTAACGGTTGATCTGCTGAGCGGAACGGGCGTTGGCGGTGATGCGCAAGGCGATACGCTGGTCAGCATCGAAGCGCTGCACGGCTCGAACCACGGCGATGTGCTGTCCGGCGGTGACGCGGATGAGACGCTCGCGGGCCGCAGTGGTGACGACGTGATCGATGGCCGCGAGGGCGGTGATTTGCTGTATGGCGAATCCGGCAATGATCGCGTGTCCGGCGGCAATGGCAATGACCGTGTCTATGGTGGTTTGGGGAATGACCTTGTCGAGGGCGGCAACGGTGATGACCTGCTGTACGGGGATAATCCGTCAACCGACATCCTGCGTGTGCGCGATGTGTTGAACGCGGCAAATACCAACAACCAGATCAACGATTCCGTTTTCCATGAGGTCGTGACGACAGAAGGTCAGCAACTGCGCCTGACGCTGGATATGGCCGAGGTCAGTTCGCTCTACAGCACGTCGGCGGGATCGTTCGACATCTACTTCAACGGTGTGTTTGTCGAGCGCCTTGCACCGTCGGGCAGTACATATGAGCAGTACACGCTTGATCTGACCGGAACGGGCGGGACGGATGTATTGGAAGTGCGTGAGAACCCCGGCCAGCTTTACGGACTGACCACCTATATCCGCAATGTGCAGCTGACCGATGTGGCGACGGGGGAGGCGGTAGCGGCTGATGACACCTTGCTGGGCGGTGCGGGATCGGACACGCTTTATGGCGATGAGGGCAGTGATGTTCTGAATGGCGGTACGGGCTTTGACTCTGCCAGCTATCAGTCTTCGACGGCGGCGGTATCCGTTGATCTGGGGGCGGGCACTGCGGATGGCGGCTATGCGACGGGCGATACGCTGGTCAGCATCGAAAAGCTGTACGGCTCGGCATTTGACGACACGTTGGCGGGCAATGATGCGCGGAACTTCCTGAAAGGCGGCGATGGCAATGACGCTATCGACGGCGCTGGCGGCCATGATGTGCTGTACGGTGAGGGTGGTAACGACACCATCAATGGCGGTGACGGTAACGAGCGCATCTATGGCGGTGACGGCGATGATGTTGCCTATGGTGGCGCGGGTTTTGACCGCTTTTACGGCGATGCGGGTGCGGATGCCTATGATGGCGGCGACGGCGTTGATCGCGTTGACTACACGGATGCCGCAACGGGTGTGAGTGTGAACTTCACCACGGGGCTGGGCGCTGGCGATGTGGCGGCGGGCGATACCTATGCCAATATCGAGCAAGTTTTCGCATCCGGTTTCGGCGATACGCTGACCGGGGCGGCGGGCGAGGATCGTCTGTACGGTTTTGGGGGCGATGACACGATTACGGGCTTTGATGGCGATGACTATCTGAGCGGCGGTGACGGGAATGATACCATCAATGGCGGTTCGGGAGCCGATGCGCTGCTGGGCGGTCGCGGTAATGATGTGATCGATGGGGGCGACGATTCGGATGTGCTGAACGGCCATTCGGGCGATGATATTCTGCGCGGTGGTGCGGGCAATGACCGCTTCAAGGGCGAGTCCGGGGCGGATTCGATCGACGGCGGTGAGGGCATCGACTCCCTGAGCTATCGCGATGTCACGGTCGCGGTGACGGTTGATCTGACGGCCGGTACGGCATCGGGCGGTTACGCTGAAGGTGACACGCTGACCAGTATCGAGCGGGTGGTCGGCACGGATGCGGGGGATGATGTGTTGTCCGGGGCCGCTGGCGATGAAAGACTGTACGGTGTTGACGGTAACGACACGCTGTACGGTGCGGACGGCGTTGATTATCTGAGCGGGGGCAATGGCGATGACGATCTCGATGGTGGAGATGGCGATGATTTCCTGCTGGGCGGCGCTGGCGATGACGCATTGCGGGGCGGTGCGGGCAATGACCGCTTTGTCGCTGAAGGGGGCGCGGACGCCTATGATGGCGGTGAAGGCATCGACGAACTGGACTTCTCGGCCGAAAATGTAGGCGTCACGATTGATCTTGCCGCCGGAACCGGTAATGGCGGTCGGGCGACGGGGGATACATATGTCTCCATCGACCGTGTGCTCGCGTCAGAGCATGATGACGTGCTGATCGGCGGGACCGATACGGACCGCTTTTATGGCAATGGCGGTGATGACTCGATTTTCGGCGGCAATGGCGGTGACTTTATCGTTGCGGGCGACGGGGCGGATTACGTTGAAGCCGGTGTCGATAATGACGTGGTCTATGGCGGCAATGGCGATGATGTCATCGACGCGGGCGACGGCCGTGACCGTCTGTCCGGTGAAGCGGGCAATGATACGCTGACGGGCGGAGCGGGGACGGATCAGTTCGTGTTCTCGATTGATGGTGGCGATGATGTTGTCACTGACTTCGCGAATAACGGCTGGGAGAAGCTGGACTTTTCCGGCGTGGTTGGCGGTATCGGCGAACTGACGTTCACGGATGGGGCCGGGTCGGTTGAGATCGGCTATCTGGGTAACAGCGTCACGCTGCTGGGCTTGTCGGCGGCGGATCTTGATGCGGGTGATTTCATCTTCTGATGGTGATGCGCTGACGATGGCGTGAGCATGTGAAATGCGGACGGTCCCGGCCTTGCGGTCGGGGCCGTTTTGCGTTTGGCTGTCCTCGAAATGGAGGGCATGGACATGGCGATCACCAGTATTCGGACGGAATTTGACGGCCATTCGGGCGCAAAGCTGGCCGCGCGGCTGGATGTGCCCGCCGGACCCGTGCGGGCCTATGCGTTGTTTGCGCATTGCTTCACCTGCTCAAAGGATATTTTGGCGGCGAAGCGGGTGGCGGCGGCGCTGGCACAGGCGGGTATAGCGGTGCTGCGGTTTGATTTCACCGGATTGGGATCGTCGCACGGCGAGTTTGCCTCGACGAATTTCTCGTCAAATACGCAGGATTTGCTGATCGCGGTGGATTATCTGCGCAAGCATCACCAAGCACCTGCGCTGATGATCGGGCATTCGCTGGGCGGGGCCGCTGTGCTGGCGGTGGCGGGGCAAGTGCCGGAGGTCAAAGCCGTGGCAACCATCGGCGCGCCTGCGGATGTCGGCCATGTGCTGCATAATTTTGAAAGCGCGCTGGAGACGATCTCGCGGGACGGCGTGGCGGACGTGATGCTGGGCGGCCGCAATTTTAAGATCGAAAAGCAGTTCATCGATGACGCGCGCGGGGCGAAGCTGGACGCGGCGATTGCGGGGCTGCGCAAACCGCTGATGGTGCTGCACTCGCCGATTGATGCGACGGTGGGGATCGAGAATGCCTCGCGGATTTTCACGATGGCGAAGCATCCGAAAAGCTTTGTCTCGCTGGACGGCGCCGATCACCTGCTGAGCAAGGCCGCCGACGCGGAGTTTGCGGCGAGTGTGATTGCGGGCTGGGCCGGACGGTATATCGGCGAGGCGGCTGTCGTGGATGCGGGCGTCGATGGCGTGCGCGTGGCGGAGACGGGGGAGGGGAAGTTTCAGAACCTGTCTACGGCGGGCAAGCACCGGCTGCTGGCGGATGAGCCTAAATCGGTGGGCGGTCTGGACAGCGGGCCGTCGCCTTACGACTTCCTCGCCATTGCGCTGGGCGCGTGTACCAGCATGACGCTGCGCATGTACGCGGATCACAAGGGTCTGACGCTGGGGCGGGTGCGTGTGGATGTCACGCACGCCAAGGTCCACGCGGATGACTGCGCCGAATGCGAAGGACGCGACGGGCGGATTGACCGTTTCGAGCGGGTGATCTCTGTCGAGGGCGGTGTCGCGCCTGAACTGGAGGCCAAGCTGGTCGAGATTGCGGGGAAATGTCCGGTGCATCGGACGCTGGAGGCGAGTTCGGTGGTTGCGACGCGGGTGGCGACGGCTTAAATCAAGCTGGGGATGACACGGCGCGAGGCGAGACCATGACCACACATACCGAGACGCGCGATCTGCCTTATACGGCGCAGCAGATGTATGATCTGGTCGCGGACGTGGAGGCGTATCCGACCTTCATCCCCTGGACCACGGGCGCGCGGGTGCGGGATCGGAAGGACGTGCCGGATGGCGAGGAGATGATCGCGGACCTGGTGGTTTCATTCAAAGTGTTTCGCGAGCGCTATACCTCGCGCGTGTTGCTGCAACCCTCGGACGGTGCGCAGGACGCGCGGATTGATGTGACGGCGATTAACGGGCCGTTCGAGCGGCTGGTGACGCGCTACCGCTTTACCCCGCGTGGGGATGGCGGCTGCACGATGGGGCTGGACGTGGATTTCGCGTTCAAGAGCAAGCTGTTGCAGCGCGCGGCGGGGATGGCGTTTGAGTTGGCCCTGAAACGGGTGTCGCGGGCGTTCGAGGAACGGGCCGGGGTTATCTACGGATCGGCTTGATCGTTTGAATGTAGAGTAAGAGCCGTTTTTTCTCGAAATTGATCGAGGGCTTGTCCAGCATGGTCATGGATAAATCCGAATTGCGGCAAAACACGATTAACGGACGCTTAACCCAAATCGGGTCGTGTAACGACGGACCCATGACAGGAGAGGCCGACATGAAAAAACGGATGATCGCCGCGCTGCTGGCCGGATTGCTCGCAGGCTGTGCGACCGCCCCGGCGGACGACCAGTTCACCGATGCTTCATGCAGCAAGGCCGAAATATCGACCGACCGCAGCCTTTTCGTTTGCCGTGGTGGTCCGGTCGATCTCGGCCAGTTCAAGCGCGCCATGATCCGCAAGGCTGACCCGGCGCTCGACCCCAAGCAAGTTGCCCTGACATTCGGCATCCCGCCTTCGGAAATCAGCGGCGTCGTTGCGGCCTCCTCCGGCAGCATCGGTGGCGAGCAACCGGAGGTCATTACCGTCAACCGCCGCACCTTCGCCACTTATCAACGCAACGGCGCGACCGTGTTCGTGGAACGCCGCTAGTGGATCGACCGAGACATTTGAGTCCCTGCCGTGGAAAGCAGCCACCTGACGTAACTTACTCAAATGTCGAGGTAAGTTGATCCACCAAACAGAAATCTAGTGGGTTCGTTTTGTCAAAAACAATCCACTAGAGCGATTTCGAGCAAGGTGGAAACGCCTTGCATCAGGCGTTTCTGGAGCGTTAAATCCTCGTCACGCCAGCGAAGGGCTGGCGTCCAGACCCGCGAAAGTTTCATATGCGGGCAATGAACCCATTGCCCCTGACAACGCTCTAATTCCGCATCACATGCGCTTCCATCGCCGCCAGCCCCTCATCCAACCCCGTGCGCCCGAAGCCGAGGCGGAAGCGGTCGGTCGGGGTGGAGCCGAGGTCTGACGAGTAGATCGTGCTGGGCAGCAACAATACGCCGCTGTCCTCCACCAGCTTGCGGCAGAATTCCTCCACCCCCTCCGGCCCTTTGTAGCGGGGGAAGGCCATGCACGACCCGTCCGGGCGTTGCCAGTCGAACAGGTCCG
>CALDZQ010000352.1 GCA_937944035.1 uncultured Neomegalonema sp.
ATGTATTCAGGGACCATCGCCCGGCGGAACGCGTAGACCATCGCATACCCGCCAATCACGCCGAGCACGATCGAAATCCCGATCCCGATCACCGCCTTCATCCCCGCATCGGCGACGCTGACGGGGTTCATCATCGTCACCGCGACCTCATAGGCCAACACCGCGAAGAGCGCGCCGATGCAGTCATTGACGATGGCTTCCCAGCGCAGGACGGAGGAGGGACGCTGCGTCAGGTTCGCTTGGCGCAGCAACGGCGTCACCACCGTCGGTCCCGTAACCACCAGCAACCCGCCGAACACAGCCGCCACAGGCAGCGACAGTCCGGCAATATAATACGCCGCCCCCGTTCCCAGCAGCCACCCCAACGGCGCACCCAGGATCACAATCCGCCGCACCGCCGGCCCCGCATCGCGCAACCCGCGAAAGTCCAGCGTCACCCCGCCCTCAAACAGGATCAGCGCCACCGCAACCGAGACCATCGGCCCCAGCGCATCGCCGAAATCATGCTCAGGATCGATAATCCCGAACACCGGCCCGGCCAGTATCCCCGCCAGCAGCATCAATACGATTGCGGGCAGGCGCAGCCGCCACGCAATCCACTGCGCACCGACACCAAGAACCCCGATAAGAGCAAAAGTAACAACAAGCGAATGCATTGGACCTCAATTTGTTGGATGCGGCAATTTCTTCCACCGGCAGTCAGATGGCGTGATTGTCGCGGCTTTCAATTTTCGGGCGTCCGGTCGCGCGTGCGCTCAGCACCCCTTCGATGAACATTTCCCGTCCTTCTACCATCGGTGCTTTCTCTTCGTAAGTCACCGTGAGTTCGATATTTTCCGCCCCCGCCTCGCGCGCTTCGGCCAGTGTGTCCGCTTCCAGCGTCGCACGGGCATGGGTCAGCGCGGCATCCTTCTCGCCGAAATCTTTCGACTCGGTCGCCATATGTACGCGGTAAATGCCTTCACGCGGCGCGCTGATGAGCAGATTTTTCTCGATCGACACCCGCCCGGCCACCGCACCGACCGCATTGGCGACCCCGGCATGGTCCGGCACAACGCATTCCGCGCCCAGCTTTGCCGCAATGGCGGGGTAGTATGTCGGGGCCGACGCGCCCAGCCCGATAATCGGCAGCGCCACGCCGATATTGATCCGCGAGGCCGTCGCGCTGTCCGCAAAGGCCGCATTGACCAGCGCCGACGTTGCCGCATCAACCTTGCCAAGCCCGTCATGCTCGAACGTCGTTTGCAAGATCACCTCCGCCGAGCGCCGCGTCAGCGTGTCGATCACCATCCGCGCCAGCGCCTCCGGCCCGTCGGCAATCATCGCCCCGCGACGGTCTTTCTTGCGCGCATACAGCGTCGCGGCATCCCGTGCCGTCTGCGTATCCCACTCGGTATGCAGCCCCAGCACATGCGCCGCGTCCGATGGCGTAAACCCGACCAGCCGCAGCAATCCAAGGCTCACCAAATGGCGCAACGCCCGCACCTCCGCCCGACTCAGGCCCAGCCGGTCCAGCGGTTGCGGCACGCCGCCAATCCGCTCCAACACGCTCAGATCAACCTTGCGCAGCCCGTCCGGCAAGGTCTTGCTCGCGGCGGTCGGCTGCACGAATTGCGCGTCATATTCCCCCGCCCGCGTCGCCCGCAACTGCGCCGCCAGACTGTCCGCCACCAACGCCGAATGATCCAGCGCGAACAGGCTGACCGGGACCAGCTTTCGCGGGCCGAGAATCAATCCGGCCTTGAACGCCTGCTCATCGAGATTGATCTCGCTGTCCCCGCCGAGGCCGTGCGTGGTCATTTCAACCGCTTCGATCATCGTCCGGTTGCCGCCAACGGTCGCGCCTGTCTTACTCAGCAAAGGCCGTCCGCCCCGCAGCACGGCAATATCCGTGGTCGTCCCGCCGATGTCAGAGATCACCGCGTCCTGCAATCCGGTCAGATGCGCCGCCCCGACAAGGCTGGCTGCGGGGCCGGACAGGATGGTCTCAATAGGCCGCGCCCGCGCGAATGCCGCAGATACCAGCGATCCGTCGCCGCGCACAATCATCAACGGCGCATCCACACCCAGCGCCGCCATCGAGCGCTCAGTCGACGCGATCAGCGCCGCAATCGTCCCGATCAGCCGTGCGTTCAGCACACAGGTCAGCGCATTGCGCGGTCCGTCCAATTCCGCCGACAGCTCATGCCCGCAGGTCACGGGCGCATCGCACAAGCTGTGGATCAACTCGCGGATCGCAATCTCATGCGACGGATTACGCGAGCCGAAAATCGCTGTGACCGCGAACGCCTCAACGCTGTCCCGAACCGCTTCAATCTCAGTCCGCAGCGCGTCCAGATCAAGCGGCGCGCGCTCCTCTCCGGTGGCTTTATATCCACCCGCGATCAGCAGCACAGGGTCCGTCCCCAACGCCTCGCGCAGGCCGGAGCGGCCAAGGTCCGCTTCCTCGAATCCCACATAAATCAGGCAAACCCGCCGCCGCACCCCCTCAACCAGCGCATTGGTGGCCAGCGTTGTCGAGATCGAGACCAGCGCGATCGCTGCCGGATCAACCGCACTCTCCGCAATCACCGCCCCGATGGCCCCGGCGATGCCTTGCGAGAGATCATCGCGCGTGGTCAGCGATTTGGCTTTCGCACGCACAGGCTCAGCTTGCGCCTCGTCAAACAGCACCGCATCCGTATACGTGCCGCCCGTATCAATCCCCAGAAGAAGTGCCATCGCTGTCAGCCCGCAAGGAAAAACCGTCTCTGCCTTTACACGCCCCGCAAGCGAAAGGCGAAACGATTTTGAAGTCGCTCATAAAGCCTCAGTTACCTTTGGATAATGTCACAAAAAGTGCTGTCATTGTCCGCGTAGGCGGACAATCCAGTCTCGTTTTCCAAAGTGCGTTTCTCAATTAGTCGAGTCCGGGTTCTCTGCCTTCGCAGAGAACGGCATCGAACGACACCTTCACCCCCTGCGAAACACCCCGACAACCTCGGTATGCGGCGACCAGCGGAATTGATCGATGGGCACAGCGCGGGTCAGCGCATACCCCCCGTCCGCCAGCAATTTCGCGTCACGGGCAAAGCTGCGCGGATTACACGAAATCCCGATCACCAACGGCACATCACTCATGGCCAGTTGCTCCGCTTGCGCCTGTGCGCCCGGACGGGGCGGATCAAAGATCACCGCATCGAAATCAAGCTCATGTTTCAGCAGCGGGCGGCGGAACAGATCGCGGGTGCGCGCATCCAGCAGCGTATTGCTGCGCCGTGCCGCATCACGCAACGCCACGACCATCGCATCCTCCGCATCAAAGGCGGCCACACTCCCCCGTTCGGCCAGCGGCAGCGAGAACGTGCCGCAGCCGCAGAAAAGATCAGCAAACCGCTTCTCATCCCCAAGCTCTTGCTCAAGGATATGCAGCACGATCAACTCGGTCTCCCGCGCCGCCTGCAGGAACGTGCCGGGTGGCGGATAGATCAGTGTTTTCCCGAATTTATAGGCCGGACGCCGCCGTTCGGCGACGATGTCCTCGCCCCATGTCAGCCGCGCAATATCCGAGTCCGTCACCTGCTCGATGACCCGCTCACGCAGCGGCAAGTCCAGTTCCTTGCCGCCCTCAATCATCACATCCAACCCCGTCAGCGACGCGCTTGTGTGCAGCGTAACCGCCCGCTTTCGCGGGGCCGCCAGCCGTGCGAGGGTCCGCAAATGCGGGATCGCTTCGAGTAGTTTCGGTGCAAGGATCGGACATTCCTCAACATCGACGACCGTATGCGTGCCTTGAGCGATAAACCCGAAAAGATCAGTCTTTTTCGTCCGTTGCAGGGTAAACTTCGCCCGTCTGCGCGACGGGGCAGGGACGGAAATCGTCCGGTCA
This sequence comes from uncultured Neomegalonema sp., assembly GCA_937944035.1. Classification (GTDB taxonomy): domain Bacteria; phylum Pseudomonadota; class Alphaproteobacteria; order Rhodobacterales; family Rhodobacteraceae; genus JAHDDY01. The sequence goes on from CALDZQ010000352.1 coordinate 3,869, forward strand.
ACCGGCGTATCCAGCCCTTGCCGGGATAACGCCTCGGCCACAATGCCGCGCTTCCAATCGGCAACAAACGCATCGTTCAAATGCTGAAGCTGACATCCCCCGCATGTGCCGAAATGCTTGCAGGGCGCAGGTTGCCGATCCGGCGAGACGGCATCGGTAATCGACAGATCGCTCCCGGCCAAATCACCAACCGCACTGAACGGCACGGCTACCCAGCCATCTGCGGACCGGCCTAGGCCATGTCCGGTCTCATCATCAATGCGTGTGATCTCGATCCGGTCGGACACCGTCTACTCTTTCGGCTTCTCTTCCTTGGCGTCTTCGCCGCCCTCATCAGCCTCCGACTCCGCCCCCGGTGCCTTTTTCTTCGTCCCGCGACGGAAGAACAGGTTCAGGCATTCCTGAACATCGGTGTAGAGTTTGTCGTGAACCTCTTGAAACCCTTCAACATCTTCAGAGCTTTCGATCAGTTGCTCCCAAAGATCGGTGCTGTGCTCGTTCATCACGGTCACACTGGTTGTCACACCATCATCAACCGCCCGGCGCTCTGCTTCCGACTTAAGCACCTCGCGCGAATCCCGGATTGCCTCGAAGGATTTCTGCAAGTCTTCGCGCCCGTCCGCGACAGATGACTGATAAAACCACATCAGCGCCGTCAACCGCCCGCCGCATACACCCAGGGCAACGTCGCCCTCATGGTGGCGCTTCTTGAGTTTTTCCGCATATTCCTTGTCGGCCTCAATCGGGATTTCGGTCGGTTTCGCGGCGGCCTCCGCCTCATCCTTATCTTTCGCTTCGTCGGCAAATCCGACACTGGCGATGCATCCCAAAGCGGTTGCGAGGAAAAAACGCTGCAAAAATACGCTCATTGGGCCGTCTCCGTAGGGCATGGTAAAACTCTGTTGAGAGGCTTCTTAGTCCGAAACAGTTTTCAACGCATCAATATCGTTCGATCACTGTGGCGCAGGCAACGGAACGATGTCTTGCTGATCGAGTGGTTGCGGCTGTGCGCCCTGTCTTTCCTGCAAAACCCTGCGCTGTTCGGCAACCCGCTGCTCCGCCACCGCGTAACATTGATCGGCCAGTTTGCGGATCTCGTCATTAATCGCGTTGCGCTCAAGCTCAGTGGTCGCCGCTTGCAGGCGGTTGCCCATGAACGTCAGATAAGCGTTCGCCGCCGCCGTGACTTCGTCTTTGTCGAATACCGGAATATCCGCAAAAAAGTCACGCGCTGCGCTGATTCTGCCCAGTTTATCCGAGGTCGGGCCTTCCGCGCGGGTCACGTATTGCCCGAACATCTCAAACGCACCCGCACAGGCGCCGGCGGCATTCGCGCCGCTGGCTTTGATCGTCTTAACTTCCTGCGCGCCGACAGGCATCGCAAAAAGGGCCAGACCGAGTGCTGTTACGACAAATGATTTACGCATCACTGATTCCCGACTTCTAAGTTCGTCTGCGGTGTGCCGCATCATTTGGGCGAAAGAAAGAGCGTTGAGGGACGCTGCCGTTATATTTACAGCGTCTCTTACCCCATCATTGCCGTGCGTATGGCGGCCACTTCCGTCTCATCAAACCCCAACGCTGACAGCGCGGCGGCGGCGATGGCGCTCGAATCGAGACCCGCCTGCTGATACATAATATCGGGCTTGTCCTGATCGATAAACGTATCGGGCAGGCGCAGACACCGCACCCGCAACCCGTGATCGAGCGCGCCCAAATCCGCAAGATGCGTCAGCACATGCGAACCGAAGCCGCCAATCGCGCCCTCTTCAACAATCACCAGCGCCTCATGATCGCGGGCCAGACGTTTAATCATGTCCAGATCAATCGGCTTGGCAAACCGCGCATCGGCAACCGTGGTCGACAAGCCGCGCGCGTCCAACTCTTCAGCGGCCAGAATCGCCTCACCCAGACGCCCGCCGAGCGAGAGGATCGCGACTTTCGTGCCTTCGCGAACAATGCGACCCTTGCCGATCTCCAGCGGCTCGCCCCGTTCTGGCATATCAACGCCCATCCCTTCCCCGCGCGGAAAGCGGAAACCGCTGGGCCGGTCATCAATCTCCAGCGACGTGCGGACCATGTGCTTAAGCTCGGCCTCGTCCGATGCGGCCATCAGTACAAAGTCGGGCAGGGCGCCCAGATAGCCAATATCAAAACTGCCCGCATGGGTCGGCCCGTCCGCCCCGACCAGTCCGGCGCGGTCAATCGCAAAGCGCACAGGCAGCTTTTGAATCGCCACATCATGCACGATCTGGTCATAGCCGCGTTGCAGGAAGCTCGAATAAATCGCACAGAACGGCTTCATGCCCGACGCGGCCAGAGCGGCACAGAACGTTACCGCGTGTTGCTCGGCGATCCCGACATCGAATGTGCGTTCGGGGAAGGCCTCCCCGAACAGATTCAGGCCCGTACCGCTGGGCATCGCTGCCGTCACCGCGACGATACCTTCATCAAGATGCGCTTCCTGCATCAGGGATTCCGCGAACACCTTGGTATAGCTGGGCGCATTCGACTTGGCTTTGGCTTGAACGCCCGTCACCACATCGAATTTCGACACGCCGTGATACCGGTCGCTTGAATTCTCGGCGGGGGCATAGCCCTTGCCTTTCTTCGTGATGCAATGGATCAGAACCGGGCTGTTATGCAGGTCGCGCACATTGCGCAGAACCGGCAGCAGATGGTCGAGGTTATGGCCGTCAATCGGGCCGATGTAGTAGAATCCGAGTTCCTCGAACAATGTGCCGCCAACGGCCATGCCCTTCGTGTATTCCTCGACCTTCGCCGCGCGTTTGCGGATGCCTTCGGGAAACACGCTCGCGACCTGCTTCATCAAATCGCGGAACGTCTTATATGTGCCGCCGGACCACAGCTTGGCGAGATAGGCGCTCATCGCGCCGACGGGCGGGGCGATGGACATTTCATTGTCGTTGAGGATCACAATCATGCGTGATTTCAGGCCACCGGCATTGTTCATCGCCTCATAAGCCATCCCGGCGGACATTGACCCGTCGCCGATCACCGCGATCACATTCTCGCCCGTGCCTTGCAAATCGGCGGCTGTCGCAAACCCGACGCCTGCGGAGATCGACGTGGAGGAGTGCGCCGCCCCGAACGGATCGTACTCGCTCTCGGCGCGTTTGGTGAAGCCTGAAAGGCCGTTGCCTTGACGCAGCGTGCGGATACGGTCACGCCGTCCGGTCAGAATTTTGTGCGGATAGCACTGGTGGCCGACATCCCAGATCAACTTGTCCTTAGGTGTGTCAAACACCGCATGAATCGCCACCGTCAACTCGACCACGCCTAGCCCGGCCCCCAAATGGCCACCCGTCTCCGAAACGGTCGAAATCGTCTCCTCGCGCAGCTCATCGGTGAGGGTTTTCAACTCGTCATCGCTGAACGATTTCAGATCTTTGGGAAATTTGACCGTGTCAAGAAGCGGTGTCAGGGGGCGTTCTACAGTCTGATCCAAGGCTCAACCTCCGCTTGAGGCCAATATTCAGCGCCTCTCGTTATCCATATTAACAAAAGCGTAACCTGAATAACGCGCATTGCCAACATGCAACGTGACGCACCGAAGTCATTGAATGGGAGGCTGATTTATAGGGAAATTTTCTTTGGTTGCGGGGGTAGGATTTGAACCTTTTTTCATATACTTGTATCAGTATAGTCAAATCAATTGCCCGATCATGGTTCTTTTCGAACATTTCATTGAATAAAACTGTGATATTTACTATTAACTAATTGAGGGAATGTAGATATTGGGTCTTCTAAATACTGTATATGCGTTTCTTCATTGTATCAATAATAGTGATGCACATTAAATCATAGCTTCTCAAGCATATACGATATTTCTGGTAGATCTAGCATTTCTGATCAAGTGTATTTTCATCATTTCATCAGTTGCATCATTTCTCGATTATCTTTTCGATTGAATGCTGTGTTCCAAAAATAGTTAAAAATTCAGTAAACGCAGGTTAGCGAGCACATTGATCAAGGATTTTGTGGAAGAAAATATTTCTTATGTTTGATCATCCTATTATTCAAAAAGTTAAATATTTACTTAATTTTTACTATGAGACACTTCATAATTCAAGAACATGTTTGCTTATTCATAATTTTTTTATAATTAATTTCAATACTGTGACTAATGGCCTCAAAAGGTATTATCAATTTTTTAGAATAAGATTCTGGTAAGGTAGTGGATTCACTTATAGATAATAGGCTAAGTAACAATTTTTAGTAATTCCTTGATTTCAGACTCTCTTTTCTTATATAGTTCTTCTAAACAGGTTTGTAATTCAACCTGTTGGGTGTAATCTCTGAAAACATAGGTAGTATCATATATATGAGAGAGTAAAACATTACATAATAGACCTTTTACTAACTAATAATCTGGCTGAGGCTGGATTTTTTTTATTTTCAATTATTTGTATTATTGGAACTTTATAGTTATACTTATTATGATGAATTTGCAGTTTTGCTTTAAAAAATTGATGAAGAATTTTTCTATCTCTTTTATGACGATATCTGTACTTCTTTTTTTTGCTTGATGTTCAGCGAAAAAAGATTTTCAAGACGTTCCTATTAATGCTCAAAATGATGTTTCATTTAGTCAGAATTGAAAAGTAGAAACGAATCTGAATTCTCTGAGAGTCCTCGAATGAGTCAATAATAAATGAACGAGCGTATATTCTACAGATTGAAATGCAATTTATTACGATTCAAAAAAGCTAAATTTAGCTGCTAACAAAATTGCTTTATTTCCTTTTGATTGATGATTGATTCCTCTTCAAGAAGAAAAATGAGTTTGACCTAAGACCAATCTTATAACTGATTGAAAAAACTCATTTTTGGATTGAGTAGAGCTTGATTTTTGAGATAGGTGAAATTTTTATAAGTTTACTGAGAAATTTAAATATCCAAACGTTTTTAG
>CALDZQ010000353.1 GCA_937944035.1 uncultured Neomegalonema sp.
AACGCGGCCCGAAATCGCCCCCCGTCCCTGCCGCCATTCAATCGCTTGCGCGCGCAGATCGTCATCGCTGATCGCGATTCCATGCGCGTCGACATAGCCCCGGATCATCGCCAAAAACTGATCTTGGTCGCAGGGATGGAAGCCCAGCCACAGCCCGAACCGGTCCGAGAGTGACACCTTCTCCTCGGTGGCCTCGCCGGGATTGATGCCCGTGCGCTTCTCGTTGTCGATCATATCGCGCGGCATCAGGTGGCGGCGGTTTGAGGTGGCATAAAAAACCGCATTCGCGGGCCGCCCCTCAACCCCGCCATCCAGCGCGGCTTTCAGCGATTTATAATGGGTGTCGTCGCGATCAAAACTCAGATCATCGCAGAACATGATAAACCGATGCCCTGCCGCCGCCCGCACCAACGTGAGCAGGCGGTTCATCGTCGGAATATCATCGCGCAACACCTCGACCAGCAACAGCCTGTCCCCGCCCGCATTCACCTGAGCATGAGCCGCCTTGACCAGCGAGGATTTCCCCATGCCCCGCGCGCCCCAGAGCAGCGCGTTGTTCGCGGGCAAGCCCTTGGCAAACCGCGTGGTATTCTCCAACAGCGTATTCCGCGCCCGATCAATCCCGTGCAGCAGGTCGATCTCCACACGGTTCACCTTGGCCACCGCATCCAACCGGTCATGCGCAGCATTCTCGCCGGGCCGCCAGACATAGGCATCCGCTTGCATAAAGTCGGGCGCGGTTGCAGGCGGCGGGGAAATCCGCTCCAACGCCTCGGCAATCCGTGTCAGCGCATCATCGCTCACAGATCATCATCCTCATCGTCTTCGTCATCATCCAGCCCCAAATCCTTGCGCCGCTTCTTCTCCTTGCGCTCGAACATTGCAACCAGATGGATCGAAATCTCGTACAGCAGGTAGGTCGGAATGCCCAAGGCGAGCTGGCTGATCGGGTCCGGCGGGGTCAGGATCATCGCCATAAAGGCAATCCCGACAATCGCATATTTGCGCCATTCGCGCAGCGCATCCGCCGTCACAATCCCCGCACGACCCAGTAGCGTCAGCAACACCGGAAGCTGAAAGCTGATGCCAAACGCGAATAGTAACGTCTTGATAAACCCAAGGTATTCGCGAACCGTGTTCGTATTTTCGACCTGAATACCCTTTTCCGCCTCCGCAAACTGGATCAACCAATCGAGCGCCAGCGGAATAACAACGAAATACGCAAGGCTCGCACCAAGGAAAAACAAAAACGGCGTCGCCATCAAGAACGGCAGAAACGCGCCCTGCTCATTCTTATAAAGCCCCGGCGCTACAAAGCCCCACAGCTGTAACGCGATGAACGGAAACGAGAGAAAAAACGCCCCCCACAGCGCGATATTGATGACCGAGAAAAACACTTCCTGCGGCGAGATCGACTGCAACACCGCGTCAGGATCAACATTCAACAACGGCTGCGCCAGAAACCCCAGCACGTAATCGCGGAAGATAAAGCAAATAACGAACATCACGCCCAGCGCAATAAAGCACCGGATCAGCCGGTCCCGCAACTCCGCCAAGTGCTCGATCAGCGGTGCTTTCGAGGCGTCGATGTCTTCATGCGTCATGGGTGGGTCCGGATTAAATCAGCTGACTTTGGCAGTCTCGGCGGGAGCGGTCTCGGCAGAGGCAGTTTCAGGGGTCTCAGCAGGCGTGTCCGGCTTTGGCGCGTCATCAGATGCCACCTTCTTGGCGGAATTGGCTCCGAAACCGGACTCATCCGCCACCCGCGCCATCTCTTCTTCAGACAGAACCGGACTACGCTTGGGGGTCGTATCCGGCTCGTCATCCTCATCGTCAAAGTCGAGGGCTTTGCTGAATGTGTCGGTAATGCCTTTGGTATCAGCCTTGCCCTCCATCAGCTTTCGCGCGTCCCGGAATTCTTGAATATCGGCCTCGCGGGCCGCGTCATTCATCGAATCTTGAAACTGCTTGGCAAGGCCGCGCGCCTGTCCGACAAACTTGCCGACAGAGCGCATCATGCGCGGCAAATCCTTCGGGCCGATCACGATCAGGGCAAGCGCCCCGACGATCAGCAATTCGGGCATACTGAAGTTACCGAACATCCGGGCGCTCTTCGCGAGGCGCCTCAGGCGTCCTCACGCTCCCGTTTCGGCGTCACATCAATCGGCTGTGTCGTGCCGTCGGACGCGATGTTTTGTTCAGCGACCTGAACCTCATCATCATCGTCCTTCATTCCTTTTTTGAAGCTCTTGATGCCCTTCGCGACATCGCCCATAAGCTCGGAAATCTTGCCCCGTCCAAACAGCAGGACCACAAGAATCCCCACGATGGCGAGCTGCCAAATGCTAATGCCGCCCATGTCGTAACTCCTCAATCGACGTATCGTGCACAGACCCGCTGTACACATTGCTTGAAAGGATACATAGGCAATCCCGCGACAGCATTAAAGGGAAAACGCGCGCCTCAGGGTTAACAAACTATTTTAAGGGGCTTCCGCAACCGCATCGCGCACAAATGGCGAGCGCACCTTGCTCTGATTGGCGCACGGATAAAGGAAACACGACTCCCGCCGCAGCGACAACCAAACCCGCGTTCCCGCCTCAGGGGTAAAGACCCCCGGCACTGTGGCCCGCAGGAGTGATTGGTCGTGGTCCATACACACCTCTATCAGGCTTTCCGGCCCCATAAACCGCGCGCGCACCACTGTTCCCGGTGCAGGCATCCCTGTCTTTGCACTGATCGGCGGACGCTCCCCCGAATCTAACTCGATTTTAAGGTGCTGAGGGCGAACGATAATCTCAACATCCGCGTCATCCACCAGCCCCGGCGTCAGAAACAGCCCGAATGGCGTATCGGTTTGGCGCGAGTGAACACTGCTGTGAATCACGTTCAAATCACTGAAAAACGCCGCTGCATCGCGGTCTTTGGGGTTGTTATAAATATGATAGGGCGCACCGATCTGCTCGATCAGCCCGTCCCGCATCAGCGCAATTTGATCGCCCATCCGCAGCGCTTCTTCGGGATCATGCGTGACAAGCAACACGCCGGCTTCTTCTTCCTTCAGCACCGCCAGCGCCGCATCACGCACTTCATCGCGCAGGCGGTTATCCAGGCCGGAGAAAGGCTCATCCATCAGCATCACACGCGGTTTCGGCGCCAGCGCCCGCGCCAGCGCCACACGCTGCTGCTCACCGCCCGACAGCTCATGCGGAAACTTCTGCGCGTGCCGCCCCATATCGACGCGCTCAAGATACGCCATAGCAACATCCATCCGCGCCGAACGTTTCAGCTTGGTCAGCCCGAACGCGACATTGCGCACGACATTCAAATGAGGAAACAGCGCAAAATCCTGAAACATCAGCCCGACCGAACGCCTTTCGGGTGGCTCATGCAGTGTATCATCGGAGACAACACGCCCGTCGATCAACACCCGCCCGCCTGATTGGCGCTCAACCCCGGAGGCAATGCGCAACGTTGTAGACTTCCCGCACCCGGACGGCCCCAACAGGCACACCACCTGCCCCGGCGCAACCGTCAGCGAAACATCGCTAACCGCAACCGAAGAGCCATAGGCCTTATGCAAGCCCTC
>CALDZQ010000354.1 GCA_937944035.1 uncultured Neomegalonema sp.
GGGCGATGCCAAAACCGCGCCCAAAGAGTGCAAAGACGCCGCGTGATGATCCACGAGTTGCTCCAACCGCGTGCGCACCCCGTAAAACGGCTCGGTATGCCCCGGCAGCACGAACGCATCATCCGGCAATGTATCCCGAAAATACGCGCATGACGTGAGCCAGTCGCCCAGCGGATCACCCTCAGGCTCGGTCGGATAAACACCGATATTCGACGTGATTCTCGGTAAAATCTGGTCGCCCGCCAGCACCAGTCCATCCGCCTCGCACCACAGCACGGCATGGTCTGCCGCATGGCCGTTACCGATCAAAATCCGCCAGTCGCGACCGCCCGCCGTGAACACATCCCCCTCGATCAACCGCCGGAACCCCACGGGCAGCCGCGAACACACGCGCGAGAATCCGTATTTCGCCCGCGCCCGCATCCGCTCCAACTCGGCCGCGCCATAGCCCGCCGCGCGATAAAAATTCACCGCCTCCTCAGGCGGCTCGTCCCAACGGTCCAGTTGCAGCGATTTGGCGTATAAAAAGCTGACCCGCGTCATCCACAGGCCCGCCCCCACAGCTTCAGGCCGCGCCAGCAACCATCCGGCGAGGCCCACATGGTCGGGATGAAAATGCGTCACCAGCACGCGGCTGATCGGCTTGCCCGCCAGCGGTCCCGCCAGCAGAGCCTCCCACGCCGCGCGCCCCTGCGGCGTGTCCATGCCGGTATCGATCACGGTCCAGCCGTCGCCCTCGTCGATCAGATAGATATTCACATGATCCAGCGCCATCGGCAGCGGCAGCCGCGCCCAGTAAACCCCCGCCGCAACCTCGATCATCGTGCCGGGCGCGGGCGGTTCAGGAAACGGAAACCGCAACCCCGCCGCCTCCGCTTCAGCAATCTTATCGCTGCGTGTTTTCATGGGGGAGGTGTCCTGCTGTGCTGTTAAGCGTAGTTTCTGTCATAGCGGGTTGCGTGTGTCATGCTTGAGCGGATGGCTCAAGTCAAAGCGAAGACCTTTCCGGTGCTCAAATGTTTCACCTGATCGACCCGGCTTCCGTTCCAGTGATACGTCAGGTGAGAAGCCTGCGTTGGAATGGACACGACATCGGTGCCACAGAACCTGATCGCGGATGACTTTAAGCGGTAAACCTCAGAGGCTTGGAGAGCGATCTTCTTCCCAAGGCGGGTTCGGTTCAAATTGATCCGTCAGATGATCTACGAATGCCCTGATTTTTGGAGACAAGAGAATTCCCGATTGATAAGCGACGAACAACGGGACGGGATCAGAAGGCCGAAACTCGTTCAGAACCTCTTCAAGCTCGCCTGAATTGAGGTAATCTGCCACGATGAAATTCGCGAGCCGCGCGATACCAAGACCTGCCATTGCCGCTTGCAGGATTGTTTCTGCGCCTGTAGCGGCGAACCGCCCCTTCACATTTGCTGTCACACCGCTACCGTCGCCCGTTCTGAAGGGCCATTTTTGCAGATGCGGGGCGGTCGCAAACGACAGGCAATCATGATGCTTCAAGTCCTCCGGCTTTTCCGGCCGCCCGTATCGGCTGAGATAGTGGGGCGATGCCACAACCAGCCTGTTAAAGCCGGACAGGCGGCGGATGACGTGACTCGAATCCTTGAGCGCGCCCGTCACAAGCGCGACATCAACGCCATCCGCTATCAGGTCGACGGGCCGGTCCGTCTCAATCAGTTCGACCAAAACCCGGGGATGAGTATTCAGAAATGATGCGATGATCGAAGGCATCCATCTTTCAGCAAGCGTCACAACGCAGCTTACCCGCAATGTGCCGGTCGGAGCGGATTCAAGCCCCGAAACATCGGCTTCCGCCGCTTCGAAATCGTTGAGCAGGTTTCGTCCATTGGCGTAGAAACGTTCGCCCGCTTGGGTCAGGCTGAGCCGCCGCGTCGTGCGATGCAGCAGGCGCGCGCCAAGCCGGTCTTCGAGGCCGGCGACGATACGGCTGATACCCGACGGTGCGAGGTTCAGGGTGCGCGCCGCCCCCGCGAAGCTCTTTTGCTCCACGACGGTGACGAAGGCGTTGAGTTCCGTCCATTTGTCCATTTCATTATTGTGTATAACAGAATAGTGAGATGTTAAATCACTATATTAATGCGGTATACGAATTTGCGTATAAAGCGCACATCACCTGAAAGGAGTGCGCTATGACCGACTTCGACCCCCTCTGGGTTCCCGTTCTCACCCACTACGATGCAACGCCGGACCGGCGGCTTGACCGCGAGCGCACGGCGGCTCATCTTTCCCATATCGCGCCGCATGTCCGGCAGTATCTCATCGCCGGAACGACCGGCGACGGTTGGGAAATGTCGGATCAGATCCTCACCGACTGGCTCGGACTCGCGCAGACTCCCGGCATTCTGACAAAGGATCAGATGGTGCTGTTTGGCGCTTTTGGAGATACCACGGAAGCCGTGATCGAACGCGCCCGACTCATCGAACGTGCCATCGACGCGAAACCACTCGCGGCGACCTATGCAGGGCTGACACTGTGCGCTCCGGTCTCAAAGACCGCAACGCAAGATGAGATCGCAGAACATTTCCGCCGCATTCTCGCTGCGACCACGTCTCCGATTGCGATTTACCAACTGCCCCAGGTCGTCCATTGCGAGATCGCGCCCGAAACTTTTACCGCCCTCGCTGGTTCGGACCGGATCACGCTGTTCAAAGACACGAGCGGCGAAGACCGTGTTGCGAATTCCGGAGTCTCAGCGGGAAGTGCAAAGCTGCTCCGGGGTGCGGAGGGGGATTACGCGGCACAGATGAAGCCGAACGGGGCCTATGACGGCTGGCTGCTCAGCACGGCCAACGGCCTCGCGCCGCACCTTCGATCCATCGCGGACAAGGTTGCAGGGGGTGACCGTAAGGGTGCGACGGCAGAGTCGGATGCACTTTCAAGACTGGTTGCGTCGCTGTTCGCAGCGGCAGACGGGCTACCCTCCGGTAATCCGTTTTCGAATGCGAACCGGGCAGTCGATCACATCCTCGCCTATGGGACGGGCTGGAAAAACACTCCGGCTCGGATCGCGTCTGGCGAGACATTGCCGGAAGAGTTCCTTGCAGCGATAGAGACGCTGTTAACGGAAGCGGAAATCGACACAAAAGCCGGATATTACAGTTCGTGAAGCCTGACGGCTTGGCCAACTTCCACCAGGCTATATTTCAAAAAACCGCGCCAAAACTGTTCCGTTTTTGATGGGTTTCAGGCGCACTGGTTCACAGGTTCCATTGGCAGCGTTCCCCATAAAAAAGACCCGGCAATCTCTTGCCGGGCCTCCCAAATCACCTCAAAACCAAACGGCGCTTATTGCACCGTGATAACCGGCGTCTCTGCGCCCGCTTCGGACTGCACCAGTTCAATCGTCTCATAGACAATCTCTGCCGGTTCTGCTTGCGTCACGGTTACGACGGGTTCGGTTGTTGTGGTCGTGGCGGGGAGCGATTGTGCGACTTGCGGCTCCTCGGTTGCGACGGATGCTGTGGCGCTGTGGCCGTAGTTGCAGCCGGCATATTCGCTGCCCGCAAAGGCGGCGGTCGCGCTTAAACTCGCGATTGCGACGATGATTGAAGTACGGATCATGATAGCCTCCTGTGAGTTTTGATTTTCTGAGCGGTTCCAGAAAGCCAACAGGCTTTCCGACCCGGAAATCGCGAAAACACTCTATATCAGAGGCGTAAACCCTAGCGCGTATCGGCGCGGCTTGCAATGCTCATGCGCCATCTGCCGCCATCCGCGATCAGGTGTCAGGCGTGATCCGCTGTTGCACGGCCTCCAGCCACCGCCCGATCCGCGCCTGATTAACGCCGAGATCGCTGTGGCCAAAGCGGGAGCGGCTGTAGATCGACAGCCGTGCGCCATCCCCTGCGGCGGCGGTAATCCTGACGGAGATATAGTCGGGATAGCCCATCAGCGCGCTCCGCTGAACAAAGGTCATAAACCCCTCATCCGCGCTGCCCGCGAGCACAGACGTGCCGCGTTCTGCAAGCGCGACGGCCTCAACCGCCGCCGCCACGACATCCGGTGACGCGTCGAATGTCCGGTCGATAACGCGATGCTCATTCGGCTTGCCCGTTGAAGCCGCTGTTTCGGGGTCCACATGCCATTGCGCCGGATCAGACGCCGTCAGCCGCACGTACAGAGCGCCTACGACCGCAACACCGGCCAAGGCGGGGGGGAGCCATTTGAGCATAAACATCCTCCTCCGCGCGTTTGAATCGCTCTATCTCTTGTTTTGACAAGATTTCCGCGTCGGGCAATGAACCCATTGCCCTTGAAATCACTCTAAATCCCGCGCGCCGCCGCACCCACCAGTGCGTTTGTCCCGCCCAGAAGCTGCGTCAGGGTGCGGCTCCAGTTCGTTACAGGCTGCGGTGTGACATACAGAATATCGTCGGGGCGCATCTTAAACACCGTCGCCGCCGCCATATTGGCGATGTTGCGCGCATCCAGTTTGAACACGTACACTTTCGGGCGCTTGCCCTCGGTGTAGTCGGTGCGGATCACATGGATACCACCCGGATTGCCGGTAACAGGGTCAAAGCCCTGCGCCTGATACAACGCGTCGGCCAGGCTCATCGATTGCCCGTAAGGCATCGGCACGCGCATGTTTTTATCAACCTCGCCCGCCACGAACACATGGTCGCGTTCCAGCGCCCCGATCCGCTCTTGCGTGTTCAACTGCGACAGGCCCAGCTGCGCGGCATCGCGTTGTCCCGATTGCGCGCGCAGTGCCTGATCGTCGCGTTGCAGGTCAAATTGCCCGCGCCGGATTTCCAGCTCTTGTTGGGTGCGCAGCAGGTTTTGCTGGTCGATTTCCAGCGCCGACCGCTCCCGATCCGACCGCGCCTTTTGCAGCTCAAGCGCAACTTGCTCGCGCTGCGCCCGAAGGGTCTGTAATTCCAGATTCTGCGCTTCGCGTTGATCGCGCAGGCGCTGAAGCTCAAAGGCTTGCGCTTCGCGTTCCGAGCGCGCGCGTTGCAGCGCGAACTCATCCGATTCCCGTTGAGCGCGGTTGCGGGCGAGGTCAAGCTGCGCGGCCTCCCGCTGAGCGCGTTCACGGGCGATAATCAGCTGGTCGGTCTCCCGCTGCGCGCGTTCGCGGGTGATAAGCAGTTGATCGGCTTCCCTTTGCGCCCGTTCGCGGGCCAGAAGCAGCTGGTCAGCCTCGCGTTGCGAGCGGCCTTCCGTCAGCTGAAATTGCAGTTCGGACAGGCGCGCGGCATCGCGGGCTTGCGCCAGTTTTTCCCTCTCAAGTGCAAGCCGTTCCTGTGCGATTTCAAACTCAAGCTGATCGCGTTTGTCGCTCAACTGATCCAGCTGAATGCGCTGTTGTGTCAGCGTTTGCTGCGATTCCTGCAACTCGATGCGCTGTTGGTCCAGCTCGACCGATTTGATCGTTCTGTCCAGCCCCGCATCGCGGGCCTGAACGCCGACGGGGTCAACGATCACGATCCGGTCTCTGTCTCTCAGCCTTGTATGGGAACCCGCGTCCCCGTAGGCGACATCCTGAAACGAAACCTTGTAAAGCGTCGTCCCGCTCGTCGCGCTTTCGGTGCGGTAGAGTTCAACGGTCGCGTCATCATAAATCTGGTTCGGCCCGCTTGCCTTGAGAACCGCTTGTTGCAGTGTGAGCGGAACCATTGAAATCGGCAGAACGTCCGACCGGATGCTTTTGCCGGAAATTGTAAAAAACTGACTGTTGAATTCAGTAATGTTCACAACGGCAATCGGCGCGCGGGCGACTTTTTTCATTTCTGTGAGGACCGCGTCGCGGGCCTCCGTCACATCAAGGCCTTTGACGGTGATATAGTTCAGGTTCGGGATGAAAATCCGGCCCTGCTGGTCCACCTGATACTGGGTCTGCAAGTCAATACTGCCCAAACCGCTGAAGCCGTTGCCCTGATCGGTTTCCGCCGCGTTATACACGGTGAGAATATCACCGGAGCCGATTTTATAGGATTCAATCTCATCAATCGGAAAGCGCCCCTCGACCACGGAGCGGACGTTGTTAGACTGCGTTGTTGCGCGCGCATCGACAGGTCCGGTCACTTGCGCCAGTTTCGTGGGGGTATACGCGTTCAGCGGCGTTGCGTCCCCGCGCAGGGCGGATGGGATCGGGCGCGGCTGATA
>CALDZQ010000355.1 GCA_937944035.1 uncultured Neomegalonema sp.
TCGAGCTGAGCGCGGGTGCGCCCGCCTCCAAAGGGCGCGGGCCGGAGCGGATTGCCAGGGGCGCGATGGACAGTGATTGGTACAATGACTACGCCGCCTTCAAAATCGCCCTCGAAAACCGCATGGAGGAGGAGGGCGATCACGACAAGCGCCGCGCAATCCTTGCCGCACTGGACAAGGTTCTGAGCTGAAAACAGACCGCCCAAGCGTGACCTCCACCCCGCGTCACGCGCGGGGCAGGGCGGTCTGGCTCGTCATTTCAGGATGCCGTCAGGTATCCGGCGGATGCAGCAGATAGAGCGCCAGCGCATGGCTTTCGCGCAGCACATCATCAACCGGATGCGTCCAGCGCGCCCGATGGCCGGGCGGTCTGCCGGGCCGTATCGCTCTGATATATTTACCGGATTCCCCGCGCGCCGCCTCCCGCTTCGCTTGCACCCGCGCCAGCCGCCGCGCCTGTTTCGGCACATCACCCAGCGCATTCTGCAAGGCCAGCAGCCGCCGGTACAGCCGCGCGGCATCAACTGGATCATCAGGGAGCGGAACGGTTTTTGTCTCGAAAACCGGATAATCCATCCCCGGCTCCCATATACGCGGCCCAATACCCGCCGGATGCTTTAGGCGCTGAAACCCAACACGTTTTCGCGGATCGAACAGCGCAAAAGACGGAACAGGCGCTCCCGCACCACGCGGAACCTTGACCGGAACAGCGGACGCGGCGCGCGGCACATACCGCGCCTTAACACCCCGCACCTGCATATAAATCACGATCAGCCGCCGGAAAGCGGACTCGGCGGGCCGCAACACGCGCAGCACCGCCTCATACACATGCCGTGGCACACCCGCCCCGTCCCCTGCCATCACAAGCAGAGCGGCAAGCATCCGAAGCAGCGCATCACGGTGGCGCGTTATCGCTAATTCCCAGTCCATACAGTCCTATTCCAATGCCATTTCGGCACCAAATAGAACAAAATACAAACTTCAAGTCAAGAACAAAATAAGATCATTTTTGAATTCACCAAATTAAGCATGTCATTCCGCGCGCAGGCGCGGAATCCACCGCATCCACAAGCTCTGTCCTTGTGAGCCGGGTAATGACGAGTGCCGGAGAATACATAAGAAGGGATACCCCGCCCGCGCGGGGTATAACATTGTTTTTAATTGATACGCATTTGCCAATGCAATCACGTTAAGCCCGCTTCCCTTGCACCACGCGATCCAAAATCATCGCGCAGAACAGAATTGCGAAGCCTGCCAAAATACCTTGCCCGACCGAGGCATATTGCAGCGCCTCCAACACATCCTCGCCCAGCCCCTTCGCCCCGATCAGGGATGCCACCACCACCATCGCCAGCGACAGCATGATCGTTTGGTTAATCCCCGCCAGTATCGACGGCGCGGCCAGCGGCAGGTCAACTTTGGTCAGCAGATACCATTTCGACGCCCCATAGGCGATCGCCGCCTCGCGGATCGTCTCCGGCACACCGCGCAGGCCCAGCACGGTCAAGCGCACCACCGGAGTGCCGCCGAAGATCATCGTCACGATAATCGCGGCGGGCTTGCCGACCCCGAAAAACGCAATCACGGGGATCATAAAGACGAAAGCGGGCATGGTCTGCATAAAGTCCATAATGGGCCGGATCACCGCATAAAACCTCGGCCTGCGCGCACAAAACATCCCCAGCGGAATGCCCAGCACAATCGAAATCGCCGCCGCTGTCCCCAGCAGGGCCAGCGTCGTCATCGCCTTTTCCCAAAACCCCAGCAAGCCGATATAGGCCAGAAACGCCCCCGACCACACCGCCGCGCGCGGCCCCGCCGACAGGCCGGTCAGAAAGACGATAAAGCTGCCGACGATAATCCAAGGCGTTGATACAAATAGCAGTTCCAACGCATCCAACAGCTTGCGGATGCCGTAAGTCACATTCTCGAAAAACCACTGGCTCCCCTGTTTCAGCCAGTTGATGAACCCCTCGACCGCCGTGATTGCGCTCAGGCGGTAATCGGGATTGGTCGGAAATTCCGACAACAGCGGTATCGCCGCCGGATTGCTGAAATGCACCATGCCGACAATGAAAATCAGCGCGGTAAACCCGACACTGATCGCCGTGCGCAGCGTATTGAGGCCGGATGGCAACGTCCGGTCAGACAGCCAGTCCGAAAACCGCTTTTCCAGCGCCGAGTTCGCCAGCACCCCCTCAAACAACTTCACGATAAGCAGCATCGCCAGCCCGAACCCGACCACATAGATCGCCGTGCCCTCGGCCCGCGTCACATCATCGCGAAACCCGCTCATAGCCGCTTCCAGTGAGTCCACATTACGCTGAAACGCATCGACATTGGGCTTGCCCTGCTCAATGGCCGCCTCCAACTGCCGCTTGCGCAGGTCCAGCGTTCCCGCGATTTGGCCCATCCGCTCCCGCGCCTCCGCGCCCAAATCGCCGAACAATCCGCGCGCCATCTGGATCAGCGCAAACGCCTCCAACGCCAGAAACGGCAGCGCCCAATGCCACAGCGCCCGCGCGCCATACCAAATCGGCCCCAGCAGAGCCGCAACCCAGTTAAAGGTCCACGTAAACCGCGCACTCGCGCCGATTTTCGCGAATTGCCCGCTGTAGTAATCCGCGTTCTGCTCCGCGAACGTCCCTACCAGTTCGGCCCGGTTCTCGCGGGCAAGGGTCTCTTCTGCTGTCTCGCTCATGATGTTTCCGTCCCCTCGACCACCGTGCGCAGCAGGTCAGCGCGCGTAATCGCCCCCACGCGCGCCCCGTCCGCATTGGTGATGACGATGGCCGTCTCGCTGTCGATGGCCGCGTTGATCAGCGTGCTCAGATCCACATCCGCCCCGAATGTCAGCGCATGGTCCGGTATCGCCCCGTGCGCCGCCTCATAGGCCGCAATCGGCTGCATCACCGCATGGGCACGCACCACTTTCAGGCGCGAGATACCGGCCACGAACTCGGCCACATAATCATCTGCCGGATTCATCACGATTTCTTCCGGCGTGCCGACCTGCACAATCCGCCCGTCCCGCATGATCGCAATCCGGTCGCCGATGCGCACCGCCTCGTCCAGGTCATGCGTGATGAAAACGGTCGTCTTCCTCATCTTCGCGGCCAGCTTCATAAATTCTGTCTGCAACTGCCGCCGGATCAGCGGATCGAGCGCCGAGAACGGCTCGTCCATCAACAGCACTTCGGCATCCGCCGCCAGCGCCCGCGCCAGCCCCACACGCTGCTGCATCCCGCCCGACAGCTCATGCGCAAACTTGTTGCCCCACGCGCCCAGCTCGACCAGATTCAGGCAGCCTTCGGCCACTTCAAGGCGGTTATTCTTGCTCACCCCGCGAATTTCGAGGGGCAGGGCGATGTTATCCAACACCGATCTGTGCGGCATCAGCGCAAAGTTCTGGAACACCATCGCGATATGCTCATTGCGAAAGGTGCGCAGCTCTTTTTGCCCCAGCGCCATCACATCGCGCCCGCCGACCGTAATCTGTCCCGCCGTCGGCTCCAACAGGCGGTTGATATGCCTCACCAGCGTTGACTTGCCGCTGCCGGACAGGCCCATGACACAGAAAATCTCGCCCTTGCGGATGTCAAAGCTGGCATCCGCCACGCCGACCACGCAGTTGTATTTACTCAGGACTTCCGGCTTGCCGATCCCGGTCTTGCGAATATCGTCCAGCGCCAGCTGCGCCTTATCGCCGAATATCTTCCAGACACCGGAAATCCGAATATCCGGCTCGCCCGTACTCAAATCTGCTGCCACGCGAGGCCCTCACAAAAAAATACGCCCGCAAAAACCGCGGGCGCATCGTCAACTATCCGGAATTAAAGACCCAACCAGCCGTCTACACGGTCGGAGTTCTCCGCAACCCATTCCTTGGCCACTTCCGCCGGATCACGCTCTTTACCGGCGATCTGGAAGGCAAAGTTGCTGACCGTATCGGTATCCAGCGCCATATTCGCCAGAAATTCCGCGATGGCGGGCGACCGGTCGGCGAGGGTGTTGGCATAGGCCACCTGAACCTTCTTCAGCGCATCTTCCGACGCGACGTAGGAGTTCTCGAACCAATCGGGATCGTCCGAAGGCTGCACCATCTTGTATTTCTCAGGGTCATACGCAGGCTCCGTCAGGCGCACGACATCATACAGGAACCAGATCGCGTGCGGCGCATAGCAATAAAACGCATAGCCGCGCTCTTTCTCGATGCTGTCACCCACGGTCGCAACCATCACGCTCTGCTCGGCGCGGATCGGCTCCATAAACGCCATCAGGTCATAGTCACGCACTTTGACTTCGTTGACATTGGCGGATGCCCAGCCCGGCGCGCCGACCCAGATTTCGCCCTTGCCATTGCCGTCACTGTCCATCAGCGCGGCCACGTCCGGGCGGGTCAGGTCATAGATCGAGGTCACATCATGCGCCTCGGAGAACGCTTTCGAGACGCAGAAACCCTGCTTGCCCTCATACGGATTTTCGCTCAGCGTCACCGTGCCCGCGCCATCGACGTATTTCTTGGTAAAGCTCTCCTGGTTCGGCAGCCAGACATCAGGATGCACATCGATGTCGCCCTTGCCCTGATCCATCGCCTGGAAAATGTTGGCGTTGTTGCCGGGGACCAGTTCAGCGGTCCCGCCGATACGGCTTTCCACGACCTCTTTAATCAGATGCGCAATCGCCTGCGCCCCGGTCCAGTTCGGCGCGCCGATCTTGACCGATTCCGCCTGTGCAGCGCCTGTGAAGGCGAGGGAAGCACCGAGGACGGTTCCCAAAAGTGTCTTTTTCATCGTTTTCTCCGTTACGTCTTCTCACACCCGCTTTGGTGCGGGCTTTT
>CALDZQ010000356.1 GCA_937944035.1 uncultured Neomegalonema sp.
AGCTGGATCGCCCGCACATCGGCTTGCGTCACCATAATTTTCTGCGCGCCGTCATGGATCAGATAAGACCATGTCCGCCCTTCAGAGAAGACCCGGTTTGTCTGAGTCGCCAGCGTCCCGCGCACGACGCCGTCAATATCAATCACATCCGCCAGCCGCATCTCGGCAATCGCCTCGATAATCCCGGACCCCGCAATGCCCGTGATCCCCGTGGACTCAGTCGCGGCCTCAAAGCCCGGATCGTCGGACCACAACTCACAGCCGATCACCTTAAAACGCGGCTCCTTGGTGTCGGGGTCAATCCTGATACGCTCAATCGCACCGGGGGCCGCGCGCTGGCCGCAAGAAATCTGCGCCCCCTCAAACGCGGGTCCGGTGGGCGATGAACACGCCAGCAGCCTGTCCTTATTGCCCAGCACAATCTCCGCGTTCGTGCCGACATCGACGATCAGCGTAATATCGTCCGCGTTATAGGGTTCCTCCGACAGGATCACCGCCGCCGCATCCGCGCCGACATGGCCCGCGATGCAGGGCAGGGTATAGACCCGCGCGTTCGGATGGGTGCTGTTAATCCCTATTTCCCGCGCCCAAAAGACCATCCCGTCCCCGGCGGCCAGCGCAAACGGCGCACCGCCCAGCTCGACCGGATCAATCCCCAAAAGCAAGTGATGCATGATCGGGTTGCCCACGAAAGTCGCCTCGACAATCTCCTCCGGGTCGATCATCGCCTGAGCCGAGACCTGCGCCAGCAGCGCATTGATCGCCTCGCGCACAACCTTTGTCATCTGATCCGCGCCGTCGGGGTTCATCATCGAGTACGAAACCCGGCTCATCAAGTCTTCGCCGAAACGGATTTGCGGGTTCATCAGGCCGGAGGACGCCACCGTCGCCCCCGTTCGCAGGTCGGACAGGTGGCAGGCAATCGTGGTCGAGCCGATGTCGAAAGCCGCGCCGTAGATCGTGCCCTCAAAATATCCCGGCCACACATGCATAATCCGCCCTTGCGCCCGCTTGCGGCCGAAATGCACGGCACAAGTGACCTTGCCGTTCCAATTCGGCCCCGCGCGCAGCGCCCGTTGCACCGTGCGCATAATCCGCAGATCCCCGATCAGCCCCTCAAGCTGCCATTGCTCGAACAATGCCTCGGTCAGCCGCTCCATATCGGAGGACGGATCATGCATATCCGGCTCGCGCACTTCGACGTAGTAAAGCCGCGTGCTGGGATCGAGTTCGATCACGCGATCATCCGCATCCTTGCGCACGACCTGACGGTGGACCTGACTTTCAGCGGGCACATCGATGACAACATCACCCTCGACCTTCGCCTGACAGCCCAGCCGCCGCCCCTCGATCAGCCCGCGTTTCTCCTTATAGCGCGCCTCGACCTTGTTCCACTCGGACAGTCCGCTTTCCTGTGAAGTCACGCCGTGTTTCGGGAACTCGCCATAAGACGGTGTGATCTGACAGCGCGAACAAATCCCGCGCCCGCCGCACACCGAATCAAGATCAACCCCCAGCTCACGGGCGGCTTGCAGAATGGGTGTCCCGGCGGCAAAGCGGCCCCTTTTGCCGGATGGTGTAAACACAACAAGGTGATCGCTGGTCTCAGACATGGTCGCTCCGTCGGGCAATCGTCAATCTTCTAGGCGACACTAACGCAAGCGCAAAACAAGGGAATACCAATTCGACCACTCATTTCCCCTCCGCGACATGGAACCGAATTACCGGACCGTTTCGCGCATCGGACGCTTGGCTTGCGGTTGATTTTCCCCCGAACGCTCCGACATGATATAATGTATGAAATCCAAAATTTGGGGAGGCTCTCATGAGACTCAACCGCCGGACTCTCTTGGCCGCGCTGACCGCTGCGGGCGCAATTCCCGTCCCCGCAAATGCCGCGCTTGATCCGGTTCCCGCCGTCGGCATGGGCACATGGATCACCTTCGATGTCGGCAGCGACAAGGCTACCCGCGACGCCCGCGTCAACGTGCTGCGCGCGTTTTTCGAGGCGGGCGGGCGTTTGGTCGATTCCTCCCCGATGTACGGCTCGGCAGAGGACGTGCTGGGCTACTGCCTCAAGCGCATCCCCGACGCCCCGCTCTATGCCGCCAGCAAAGTCTGGCTCCCCTCCGTCGACCTCGGCGACGAGCAGATGGAGGCATCGCGCAAACTCTGGGGCATCCCGCGCTTTGACCTGATGCAGGTGCATAATCTGCTGGCCTACGAGGGCCATATCGAAACCCTGCGCGCGATGAAAGCCGCCGGACAGGTGCGCCGTATCGGCATCACCACCTCGCACGGGCGGCGGCACGGGCGTTTCGCTGAAATCATGGAGCGCGATGACAGCCTCGACAGCGTGCAATTCACTTACAACATCGACGACCGCGAGGCCGAGACGCGGCTTCTCCCTCTCGCCGCCGAGCGCGGCCTGTCGGTCATCATCAACCGCCCGTTCCAGCGCGGCGCACTCATATCAAAACTGCGCGGCAAGCCGCTCCCCGATTGGGCGGGCGGGATCGGCGTAACAAGCTGGCCGCAATTTCTGCTCAAATGGGTGATTTCCCACCCCGCCGTCACCGTCGCCATCCCTGCTACGTCAAGCGTCGCCCATATGCGTGAGAACATGGCCGTTCTCAACACGCCGATGCCGGACGCCGCGATGCGCGCTAAAATGGCGGACTGGGTGGCGTCTGTCTGAACGGCCTCACCCCCGCCGATAGACCGCTTTATCCGTCACCAGAAAATCAACCCGATCATTCAACAATGCCGTCAG
>CALDZQ010000357.1 GCA_937944035.1 uncultured Neomegalonema sp.
GCCATCCAGAACCCGCGCAAACTGCTGATCGCTCAGACGAAACGCCACTTCCAGCGAGTTCAAATCAATCAACCGCCCCAGCGTCTCGTTGCTGCTGACCAACCGCCCCAGCACCGCCGATGTTTCGGTCAGAACCCCGGCATAGGGCGCGACGACCGCCGTTTCGGACAAATCACGCCGCGTGCTCGAAACACTGATACCCGCCCGCTCGATGACAAGGCGCGCCTGTTCAACCTGCTTCTCCGCATTCGCCAGCACCTGCTGGCGGCTGATAACCGCCTGCTGCGCATTCACCAGTGCAATCTGCGCCGACTCCACCGTCACCCGCGCCGCGATCCCGCGATTGGCCAGATCAACCTGCCGCTTGAGCGCATCTTTACGCAAATTCGCTTGCGCCTGCGCAGAGGATAATTCTGCCCGCGCCAGACTGACCGACTGCGCCGCCTGCGCCTCCCGCGAGCGGGCATCGGCCAACCCGGCCAGCGCATCCGCCTCTCGCGAGCGGGTATCGGCGGGATCAATCCGCAGCAACGTCTCTCCGGCGGCAATCTCGACGCCATTGCGGAAATTGCGCGCCATATCGACAATCCGCCCCGGCTGCGCCGCGCGCAATTCCAGCGTCCGCCCGGCTTGCACCGTACCATAGGCCGTCATAACAGGGGTCGCGGTGGTCGGCTCCAACACCAGATCGCTCACGGTATAAACCCGCTCAGGCGCAGGTTTTTTGGGGCGTTCTTGCGATGCCTGGGTACGCGCATCCGAATACCGCTTCACGCCATAGGCCAGCGTTCCCGCGCACAGCGCCAGAATGACAAAACCCACCAACGCGCGTGTAAAAAACCGCATATCCCGCCTATCTCCAACCCTGTCGAATTTAATACGCCTTAGACGCGCTGTTCCGTCGGACCCTGATGAATATAGCGGCGCAACCATGAGATTCGAGTCGCGCCGGACCGTTCAAACTATGTCACGAGGCTTTGACCCGCGCAGGTTTCCAATCTTGCGTTGCGCCGCGCCCCGCTCTAGTTGTTGGTGTACCAGTTGTTTGAGGGGACACCGCATGTCAATTCCACAAGAGGGCGGCGGCCCAATCGAATCGCGCGACCAGATGGTCGAGTATCTCGAATCCGGCTGCAAACCGCGCGAAGACTGGCGCATTGGAACAGAGCACGAGAAATTCGGCTACTGCAAAGCCAAACATTCGCCGCTGCCTTACGAGGGCGATTGCTCCGTGCGGGCGATGCTGGAAGGATTGCGCGATTCCTTCGGCTGGAAACCGCTGCTCGAAGGCGACACCCTGATCGGCCTGACAAAGGGCAAAGCCAATGTCAGCCTTGAGCCGGGCGGACAACTCGAACTCTCCGGCGCGCCGTTGGAGACGATTCACGAGACATGCGAGGAGGTAAACCAACACCTCGCCGAAGTGCGCGATGTCGCGAACAAGATCGGTGCGGGCTTTCTGGGTCTGGGCGCTTCCCCTGTCTGGTCGTTGGACGAGACACCGATGATGCCCAAGGGCCGTTACAAAATCATGCGCGACTACATGCCGAAAGTCGGCACCAAGGGCCACGACATGATGTTCCGCACCTGCACGATTCAGGTGAACCTCGATTTCGGCTCAGAGGCCGATATGGTCAAAAAGCTGCGCATCGCCTTTGCCTTGCAATCCATTGCGACCGCGCTGTTCTCCGCCTCGCCCTTTCTTGACGGTAAGCCGAACGGCTTTCTCAGCTACCGCTCAGAGGTTTGGCGCGATGTCGATAACCAGCGGGCGGGTATCCCGGCGTTTATCTTCGAGGACGGCATGGGATTCGAGCGCTGGGTGGATTACGCGCTCGATGTGCCGATGTATTTCGTCTACCGCGAAGGAACCTATATCGACGCCTCCGGCCAGTCTTTCCGCGATTTTTTGAGCGGCAAACTGCCCGCGCTGCCCGGCGAAAAACCGACGCTGTCCGACTGGGCCGATCACCTGACAACGATCTTCCCCGAAGCGCGCTTGAAAAAATTCATCGAGATGCGCGGCGCCGATGGTGGTCCTTGGAGGCAGATTTGCGGCCTTCCCGCCTTCTGGGTCGGCTTGATCTATGACGACGCCGCGATGGCGGCGGCGTGGGATGTGTGCAAACACTGGACTCAAGAGGACCGCCTGTCCCTGCGCAATGCGGTCCCGAAACTGGGCCTGAACGCCGAAGTCGCCGGGCGCAGCGTGCATTCGATCGCGGCGGAATTGCTCGAAATCGGCACACAAGGTCTCCACGCCCGCGCCAAAGCCTCAGGCTTTGACCGCGACGAGGCGCATTTCCTCAACAACCTGCGCGATGTGGTCGAGCGCAAGGAAACGCTGGCCGAGGAAATGCTATGGAAATACGAGCGCCAGTGGAACGGCAATATCGACAAGGTGTTCGACGAGTACAGCTACTGAAATTTCCCTGCTCCGCGCCCGACGCGGGGCAGATCTGCATTACACGGCCAACCGCCCGAAAATCTTCGCGAAGACCCACGCCAGCACGGGCATCAAAAAGATGCCCAGTAAAGTGACCCCAAGCCCGAAAAAGACCGCCATTCCGGCGGGCGTGGGCGGTGGCGGGGCATCCGGTGCTGTCGACACACTCGCGATCATCGCGTCATAACCGCCTGTGAGAACAGCCAGCCCGACAAATATCGGAAAAATCACCAGCGACGCCGTATTCGCGCGCAGCGAGGCGAGAACGAAATCGCGCGTGCCCGTCTCCCCCCGATTGGCCCGCCACCATGCCATCCATGAGAATGTGATAAACCACGCGGGCAGCATCGCCAGCAGCCCGATCGCGCCAACTTGCGAGAACCGCATCGCGTAGTCGCCCAGCAGAGCGAACGCCCAGACAAGCGCACCGAACAGCGCGGGCGCGCCGAACAGCGCAATCAGGAAACCAACCTTGGAAACTTTCATCACCCGACCCGTCTGATGCCCGCAATCTGTCTGACTACCAACATGGCAATACCGAAGAAAATTGTCATCACGATAATCGGCACAAACCCCATCGGCTGTCCCGAAATCAACGGCGATGCCAATCCCGCAAGCAACCCGACAGCCATCCCGGCCGCGATAAATTTCAGTTTGCTCTTGCACCGCACTGACCAGAGGATCGCAAACATTACCAGACCCAAAGTCAACAAAATCGCATAGCTCGCGACCAGCATGTACGGCATCAGGACCAGGGTGCGGGAATTATCAGTGCTCAATTCACCCGAAAGCATGGTTTCCAGCACAAACATGCACAAAGCCATGATCGCCGTGACGATCACCGGCGCAAGCACGAACGCCAAAAGCGTCCGCAAATACGGACGCCGGACCGAAGGATGCCAATAATCGCGCGAAAGACGTTTCAACATGAACCGACTATCGGACACAAATGATTAACGCGCCAAGCATTGCGTCGAATCTGTCGAATTTTAAACGGGGGCGTGTCGCGCTTACCGCAGTTTTCAATCACCGCGCCCGCCCACGACAATATCATCCATCAACATCGTCGGCTGGCCGACTCCGACCGGAACCCACTGCCCCGCTTTGCCGCACATGCCGATGCCGTCATCCAGCGCGCTATCGCTGCCGATCATCCGGATTTTATGCATCGCGCTGGGGCCGTCGCCGATCAGGGTCGCGCCTTTGATCGGGTGCAAAATCTTGCCGTTCTTCACACGATAGGCTTCGGTGCAGGAGAAAACGAATTTCCCGTTGGTGATGTCCACTTGTCCGCCGCCGAAATCGACCGCGTAGATTCCATCCTCGACCGCCGCGACAATTTCTTCAGGGCTATGCGCGCCGCTGTGCATATAGGTATTTGTCATACGCGGCATCGGCGCATGAGAATAGGATTGACGACGGCCGTTGCCGGTGGGTTTCACGCCCATCAACCGCGCGTTCTGGCGGTCCTGCATATAGCCGACCAGCTTGCCGTCATCGATCAGCACCGTGCAATTCGACGCCTCGCCCTCGTCATCCACACTGATCGAGCCGCGACGGTCCGGCAGCGTTCCGTCATCCACGACCGTCACACCCTTGGATGCCACCATCTGCCCCATCAGCCCCGCAAAAGCGGACGATTTCTTGCGGTTAAAATCCCCCTCCAGCCCGTGTCCGACCGCCTCGTGCAGCATCACCCCGCACCACGCGGGGCCGAGCGCCACTTGCATTGCGCCGCCGGGGCCGTCTTGCGCTTCCAGATTTACCAGCGCCTTGCGATGCGCCTCATCGGCGAGACGCTTCCAGTTGGCCGGATCGATCAAGCCATCATACGCCGCGCGGCCCCCGCCCCCCGCCGAACCGCTTTCACGATGGCCGTTTTCCTCAACAATCACCGACACATTAATCCGCGCCAGAGGCCGTGTGTCGCTGACACGATGTCCGTCGGCGCGCAGGATTTCAACCTCCTGCAACTCACCGGACAGTGACGCCGTCGCCTGCACCACGCGCGGGTCTTTCGCCCGCAAATACGCATCAATTTCGCGCAGCACGGCCACTTTGGCGGCAAATTCCATACCGTCAACCGGACTGTCATCGACATAGAGCCTGCGGTTGGTCCGCGCCGGAGCCTGCGCATAATCCGCCGCCGCCCCCTTTACCGATGCCGCCGCCTCCGCCGCCCGCTTCAGCGCCGGAATAGACAGCTCGTCAGAATGCGCATAGCCGATTGCCTCGCCGGACACGACCCGCAGCCCAAACCCCTCGGCCGCATCATAAGAAGCGGTCCGCAGGCGGCCATCATCAAAAGCCAGCGTTTCGCCGCGCCTGCGTTCGAGGAAAAGCTCGCCGTCATCCGCACCCGATACCGCATCCGCCAGCACTGCTTGCGCGTTGGCGAGATCGATTTCGCCTCCAAAGGGATCAAATGCCATGCCGTCTCTCCTGCTCATCATTACCAGACAGGTGGGTCAAACGACCGCGAAAGGCAAGCCGTCAGTTTATCGCCACCCGTCAGTCGCGCGTCCAGACCGTCAACATCGGCACGCCCTGCGCGCCACGCTGCGCCCGCGCGCGCTGCGCGTGAAAACGGTCGGCACTAAATCCCGGCAGCCCCGTCATCGCATCCAGCAACCCCTCACTGCCTTCCGCATCCAGCGGCAGGGAAACCGGCGGGCTGTCCGGCAAGTAGACCATCAGCCCCGGCGGCACATCACGCCGCGACGAGACCAGCAAATCAATCCGCGTCACCTCGTCAAGATCAACCTGCACATTGCCCAGCGGCCCGACATGCAGAACACGGCGCTCCTCCACAAACAGCGATCCCTGCGACTTCGGTCCGGTCATCAGCGCCCGCCGCACCGCTACCCGCAGCCAGACCCCGCCCGCCACGACAATCGGCAGCGCCAGCGCAAGGCTCAGCCATCCCCACCGCATTCCCGGCATTCCAACGACCCAAAGCGCCGCCAGTGTCGCGGCCAGCGCCACGGCAGGCTCCACCCAGC
This sequence comes from uncultured Neomegalonema sp., assembly GCA_937944035.1. Lineage (GTDB taxonomy): Bacteria > Pseudomonadota > Alphaproteobacteria > Rhodobacterales > Rhodobacteraceae > JAHDDY01. The sequence goes on from CALDZQ010000357.1 coordinate 5,449, forward strand.
GCTTCAGCTCTGAGGCGACTTCAGGCCGGATCATCGCCCGCGCCGTTCATATGTCAGATAAGCCGGCGTGCGGCCTTCCCGAAACGCTTTCGCCTCATAGCGTGTGCCCGGCCAATCATCCCAAGCGGCGGCGCTCGCCGAAACCAAAGCGAAATCAGACCGCTCCAGCAGATGCTCCTTCGTCCACTCAATATATTCGGGAATATCGGATGCCACCCGCAAATGCGCCCCGTCCGCCAGTATCCGCGAGAACGAGTCCAGATTTTCAGGGTTGATAAAACGCCGCTTATGGTGCCGCGCTTTCGGCCACGGGTCAGGGTAGAGCAAAAACGCTTTGGCGACCGATGCATCCGGCAGCGCATCCATCAAATCCCGCGCATCCCCGTGATGCACACGCGCATTGCCGATCTCTCCGGTTTCCAGCTTGGCCAGACATCCGGCCACGCCATCCACATAATGCTCGCACCCGATCAGCCCGATTTCGGGATTCGCTTGCGCTTGCGCGACCAAATGTTCGCCGCCCCCGAACCCGACCTCCAGCCAGATTTCGCTGGCGTCAGGGAAATGGGCATCAAGATGAAGGGGCTGCGCGGCATCCCCGTCAGCGAATACCTCAAAGCGCTTGCGCCGCTCATCAAGTATATCGCGCTCACGGCCCCGCAACCGGGAACCTCGTCTGCCGTATAGATTACGAATAGATTTATCTGTCATCATACTAAATTTGCACGTTCTTCCATTTTACACACAAAAACAAACTATACATTGCAAAATAAAAAATGGCGAAAGATGTATCTGCTATTTTCACTTCGCGGCAATATCATTGAACTGCTGTGATGGGAGCATTTTATGCCAAAAAAGACATTTTTATCCACCTGGGCGCGGGCGGGAAAATTTCGCAGAAACCGCGATGGCGTTGTGGCGATTGAGTTTGCCTTCGTCATCTTACCGTTTCTGGCCATAACACTCGGCACACTGGAAATTGCGGTTGTTCATCTTATGCGCTCCTCAATTTCCAACGCGGTCGAGAGCGCTTCGCGTCCGATTTATACCGGCTCAGCGGGCTGTGCAACGGTCGAAACCGTCAAAACAGAGATATGCAGCCATATCGCGATGCAGAATGAAACAAATTGCAAAGCCAATCTGAAAGTCGTTCTCGAAGAGCTGACCGACTTCACCGGCCAGCGTCAAAGCGTGGATTCCGACTTCAACCAAATCAACGACTTTGTCGATCCTGGCGAATCTGAATCGGTCATGCTGCTGCGCACATATTATCGCTGGAACATCATGTTCCCGTTGATGAGCGATGCGCTCGGCGGAGAGAACGGTGAGATTCTGCTCGGCTCTAACACCGCTTTCAGGAACGAACCATACGGGTCTGGCCCCACTTGCAGCGGAGCAACATAATGAAAATCAACAGTCAAAAGCTGAAGCGGTTTAAGAACGCCGAACACGGCCTGGCCGCCCTCGAATTCGCCATCATCGCCCCGCTCCTCGTCTTGTTTTTGCTGGGCACAACCACGGCGACGCAGAGCATTTGGGCGAATGGTAAGGTCAATCAGACCGCCAGCGTTATCGGCGACTTGATTTCGCAGGAAACCGAACTGACCGACATCACCTTCAATCAACTCATGAACGCGGCCCCGATTCTGGTCGAGCCGTTTCCGCAGGCCGATTTGAAGATGACGGTAACAGCCGCAATCGCTTGTAACCAATCGAAAAATACGAACGGCAAGCCTGACATCAAATATTTCGTGATATGGTCAAAAAGCTGGACCGCCGGCAATCTCGGCCCCGGCCCACAGCGACCCGGAGAGCCGATGGCACAGCCGCCAGCCGATCTCCTGATTCCCGATGGCGACTACCTCATCAAAACGCTCAGCGAGTACACGCACACGCCAACGATCGGCAGAAAAGTCGGCGCAACCATAGAGATGGGCGAGGTAGCCTATCATCAGCCGCGTGAGAGCGATCCGGTGTCGTACCCGACGGAAGAATCGCCAAGCTATCAAACCTGCGCCGATATGCCGTGATAGAAAAGCGGGCGGTGGCGTGTTAGCGACTGCGTATGCGCGCCACCGATCTTCTCACCCTGACCGATAAGGGGCTTTACTGCCCTCAAGGCGGTTTTCACATTGATCCGCACAAACCGGCGGGTCGTGCGGTCATAACCCACGGCCATGCGGATCATTGCCGCCCCGGCAGCAAGCGCATCCTTGCTACACCGGATACGCTGGCGATTGCCACCGCGCGCTACGGCGAGAAAGCCTTCGCCGCACAGCAAGCGCTGCCTTATGGCGAGACGCAGCGCATCGGCGATGTCGATGTCACGCTCTATCCGGCCGGGCATGTGCTGGGTTCGGCGCAGGTGCTGATCGAGCATCAGGGCGCGCGGGCCGTGGTATCAGGCGATTACAAACGCCGCTCCGACCCCAGTTGTCAGGATTTCGAGCTGGTCCCCTGCCATCTGTTCATCACCGAGGCGACGTTCGGCCTGCCCGTTTTCACCCATCCGCCCGCGCAAACCGAAATCGCCAAACTCACCGCCTCCCTCGAACTATTCCCCAATTACAGCCATGTCGTCGGCGTCTACGCGCTGGGCAAAGCGCAAAGGCTGATCGCCGAACTGCGCGCCGCCGGGCATGATGCGCCGATTTATATCCACGGCGCGCTGCGCAAGCTGTGCGATTTATACGAGCGCCACGGCATCCCGCTGGGCGATCTGCCCGATGCCAAAGCCGTCGGCGACAAAGACCGTTTTCGCGGCAGCATCGTCCTCGCCCCGCCCTCCGCCATCGCAGATCGCTGGGCGAGGCGGCTGCCCGATGTCCGCGTCGGCATGGCCAGCGGCTGGATGAGCGTGCGCCAGCGGGTCAAACAACGCGGCGTCGAACTGCCTCTCATCATCTCCGACCACGCCGACTGGGGCGAGCTTTGCACGACCATCCGCGAGACAGGGGCGGAGGACATCTGGGTCACGCATGGCCGCGAAGATGCCCTCTGCCACTGGTGCGAGACCCAAGGCATCCGCGCGAAACCGCTGTCAGTGGCGGGATTGGGCGAGGAAGACGATTGAGCGCCTTCATCGCCATTCTGATGCTCGACACCGCGTTTCCGCGCATCATTGGCGATGTCGGAAATCCCGAATCCTATCCGATGCCCGTGCGGACCTATGTTGTCACAGGGGCGGATGTGCCTGATGTGGTGCGCGCGGCCCCGCCGCCGTCCGCGCTGGTGGATGCCTTTATCGCCACAGCACGGCGCGCGCAGGCGGATGGCGCGGTCGGTATCGTCACCAGCTGCGGATTTCTCGGTCACGCACAGGCCGCCCTGGCCGCCTCGATCGATATTCCGGTCATTGCCTCCGCTCTGTCACTCGGCCCGTTGATCCGGTCGATGCATAGCGGGCGCATCGGCATTATCACCGCCGACGCCACCGCCCTGACCACCGATCTGCTGAAAGCGGCGGGTCTTGCGCCTGCTGACGTTGCGATTGCGGGTCTGCAAGATTCCCCCGCATGGCGCGCGCTGATTCTGGGCAGTAAAACCGAGCAGGCGACCCAAATCGACATCCCGGCAATCAGCACGCTCGTCGAAGACGCCGGGTATCATCTCACGCAGGACTTCCCGGACATCACCGCGATTCTGCTGGAATGCGGGAACCTGCCGCCTTACACGCGACACCTGAGCTTAGCCACCGACCGCCCGGTCTACCACATCCTCCACGCGGCCGATTTCCTTTGGGCTGCCTATCCGGCACGACGAAACGCCCCCCATCCGTGAACACAGGGGGGGGGGCCGGAAAAATCAAACCGCGCTGATTTTCACGGTGTATCCGGCGGATGCAGCACGTACAGCGCCAAGTCATGGCAATTACTCAGGATGTCATCCACCGGATGCGTCCTGCGCGCGCGGTGGCCGGGGGGTCTGCCCGGCCGCATCGGCCGGATATACACGCCTGACCCCGCCACAGCCTGCGCCCCGCTTCATAGGCAGAGAATCCTTCGGTGATCGCCGAGACGGCTGTCTTCTGGTTATCGGTGCGAGGCGTGGCTTTGTTGTTTGCGCTAAAGACCTCGACAGGGATCAGATGATGCGCTTCAGACGGCTTAAAGGGTGCTTTTCCAAGGCTTGCAGCTAATTTGTCTTCTCGATCAAAATTGAACTTTGCCATATTATTCGTCCCGACCAATGAACATATTCGAGAAATTTCGGCTGATTAAATCACTCCGCAGAATTATAAATTCGATCTTGCTGACCATATTCGAAAATTGCTCCGGACCACCTGTGGTTAAAAGGAGGATTGTATCCATTTCTTCATAATATGCTTGATCAGAGTAATCTCTGCCGAATATTTTATTTTTTCTGTATTCTATATATTTAAAATGGCTCTCGATACATTCATCAAAGTATTTATCGAGGATCAGAGTCTCCTTATGAACCTTGTCAAATCCAATAGACGGCTGAAACTCATCTGTCAGGACCGGCACGAGGCTTTGCCGGGGCAGGGCCGGATCGCTGATGATCTGAAGGAATTCCTTCCAGGTTGGAGACGCTCCGAAATACTCGCTCGGCTCCTCGTCGAAGAGGTCCTCAAACATGTCGGCTGGCGGTTCGGCAACTGCGGGGCGCGCGACGGGGGGCAGCGTGGTACAGTCTTTTTCGGTGTAGTATACGCACCCGCCTTGGATCTTTTCTTCCTCGCCCGACATTCCGCGCAGGTGATGGAAGCCGAACTCGTAGAAGAAGAACAAGGTGCCTTTTTCCGGGATCGGATATCCCTCCAGCCTCGGCAGTGCCGCGCAATCGAATTGACCCACGAAGCTCATCGGAAATTCGTGCCAGAGTTCCTCATAGACTGGCCAAGGCAG
>CALDZQ010000358.1 GCA_937944035.1 uncultured Neomegalonema sp.
CGCTCTTTTTGGTCGAGCCACGCACCTGTGTGACCGATTCACACAAGGCGTTCAGCGTGTTGACGGCCTCGTGCCGGGCATTGATCTCCTCGATCATCTGTCCGTTGTTCGATGCCTCGCCGAACAGCGGCGCATCGAAGGGGATCACGAGGTCCACGTCACGTCCGATAATATCGGCCACATCTTTGGCCGCGATTTCCGGACGTTTCGGCATTCCGACCTGGTTGAGAATGATCTTCGGCGGCGCGTCGTTCGGACGGCGCTTCATCAGCAGATCATAGATCCCTTTGAGGTTGCGCAAGCTGGCAAGTTCAGGCGTTGCGACCAGAACGATCTCTTCCATCTGCATGATCGACTGCTGCACCCAAGGGGTCCAGACATGCGGAATATCGAAGATCGCGTAGTCCGTGCCGCCGCGTATCATCTGGATCATCTCGATGACGCTGTTCTCGTCAAATTCCGACTCCACTTCCAGCGAGGAAGGGGCGGCCAGAATGCTCAGATAATCGTCATATTCGATCAGCAGGCGCTGAAGCTTCACGTCATCCAGCTCGTCCATGCTGCCCAGCGCATCCACGATGCTGCGGGTCGGCTCACGGTTGAAGTCAAGACCCGCCGTGCCGAACTGAATATCCATATCGATCAGCATGACCTCTTTCTCTTCACTGCGAGAAAGTTTCCATGCGGCGTTATGGGCCAGCGTACTGGCCCCCGCACCACCCTTTACGCCGACAAAGCCGATGGTCCGCGCGAGCGGGGCCACAGCGGGGTCGGAGAAGACTGTCGAGATCGCCTCGATAATCTGGATCGGTGCGGCGGGGGAGACGATGTACTCATCGACACCCTGACGTTTCAGCTCGCGGTAAAGGGTCACGTCATTGGACTTGCCGCAGACGATAACCTTCGTGTCCGGGTCGCAGACTTCGGCCAACCCTTCAAGCTCGTCAAAAACCTCCAGCCCGGTTTCGTCGGTTTCGACGATCAACAGGTGGGGCGTGGCGGAGTCCGCGTACATTTCGATCGCGCGCTTGATCCCGCCCATCGCAACCGCGATGGAGGTGCGGGCCATGCGGCGGTCATAGGCGGATTCCTGAACGGCGGTCGCCATCTCGGACGTGGTGCAGAAAGACTCGATGTCGATCCGGGGAATAAGGGCGTCAACCGGACCACCAAACCCCTGCTCGTCGAATTCGGCGTCTCTCGCGGTATTATGTGCAGAGGACATTCGTTTGCTCCTTGGACTTGGCGGTTATTGGATCAGGCCTTGCGTACCGCGTGCGGTCGGCGCCGTGCTGGTGTTCTGACCTTCACGATACGCTTCGAGGACACGGTCGCGGGCCACTTGATCCGCCGGCGTAATCGCGCGCGGACGTTGCAGATCGGCAGGGTCCGACACCATGACGGTCAGGTTGCTCTGGTGCGAGCAGCCGAAACCGGGCGTGGCGGCGTTCTGGGTGTTCAGACGAACATCCGGAACCTGGATGTTGCCGCAATCGTAAACACTGCCGAGCGCGTATTGATCCCAGGGATCGTAAAACACGTTTTCCTGTGGCGGTGCGCAGCCCTGCAAGATCGTGAGGGCAGACAGTACCGCAGCGGTACGGATGGTTGAGCTTGAATATTTCATCTCTGTTGCCCTCTTATTGCATGATGAAGCCGAAGGGAGCCTGAAGCGCCTTGCGGGCGCTCGCGATATCCTGGTCCCCTGCGCCATAGACCTTGTGCAGGCGGCCCAGCAGGAAGAAGTCAAAGTCGCTGGCCGGTGCGAAACCGTCCGTAGGCAAGCGGAAATCTTTCTCTTGACCCGGCTTGACCACATACGGGGTCACAAGGATCACGAGTTCAGTTTCCTGTTTCTGATAATCGCTTGACGAGAACAGCTGACCGATCACAGGGACGTTCTTGAGGCCCGGCAGGCCGTTATGCGCATTCGCATCCCGTTGCAGCAGCATCCCGGCGATGGACATCGTCCCGCCTGACGGCAGTTCGACGGTCGTGTTCGCACGGCGGACCGAGATGCCGGGGATCGAGATATTACCTGCGGAAAGCGCACCTTCCGTGGTCAATTCGCTGATCTCAGTGGCAACGGTCAGGCTGATGCGGCCATCGCCGACAACAACCGGCGTGAACTCAAGCGCCACACCGAAGTCGCGGAACGTAAAGCCGATATTGCCGTCTTCAACGGAGGTCGGATAAGGGAACTGACCGCCTGCGAGGAAGCTGGCCGTCTCGCCCGATACCGCCGTTAGCGTCGGTTCAGCCAAAACGCGCATCACGTTGTGACGCTCGAATGCCCGGACCAGAGCGCCGAAGTTTGCATCCTGGAACGACCCGGCAATGTTCGCCGCCACGCCACCAAGGGCCGCACCGTTGACGCCGAAAGAGTTGGTGATGCTGCCAAAGTTGGTCAGATTGCTTGCCAATCCGCCCGTTGCGGCAGAGATCGCGGCATCAGAGGCGAGGTTGAAGTCAACACCGAACTGCTTGATGACACTGCGGCGCATCTCGGCAATACGGACCTTGACCAGCACCTGATCGTCGCTGGATGTCGTCAGGCGATCAACGAACTGAATGTCGTCAGCCGATGCCTGAACACCCGCGCTTATCATTGCCGAATAAAGGTAACGGCGGATAAAGTCGCGGATCGCTTGCGCTTCTGCCGGACCGCCGGTCGCACCCTTGACAATCACTTCGCCGAGGACCGTTTCGATCTCGACATTCGTATTCGGGAACGTGCGGGCAAGCGCCGTGCGCAGGGGCCGCAGGTCATACCGGACACCGACTTCGAGGTTCAGGATCTGCTTGCCGGAATCATCGAAGAAGTTGATGTTCGTTTGACCGACTTTAAGGCCGATAAGCACGACCTGTTTCGCCGTGCGCAGGATTGCACGAACCGAAGTCGGGTCCGCGACAACGATGTCATGCGCTTCGACAGGCAAATCGATGATCGTGGATTTGGCAACGAACAGGTCCGTCGACTGGCTCGATGGCCCTTCACCGCTTCGTTTGATCGTTGACTGACCATAAGAGCCGTCACCGCGATTGGCAAAGTCACGTCCCGACATCAGTGCCGGAGCGGGATCAAGGCTCGCGAAACGATCTATTGGTTGCGCGTAATCGAGTGCGGTCGCTGCGGGTGCTGTGAACGTCTCCGTCGGCATCTGCGCTGCATCAATGGTGGCATAGCTTTGATCGGTGTAGCTGTAAGACGGCATCGGCGCCGCCTCGACATAAGGCGCGGCCATCGGCGCGGGTTCGCTGACAACCGAATAGGTCTGCTCGGCCATTACCGGCGCCGGAGCATACATCGGCGCGGCAGGCTCGACATAGCTGTCGAAGCCGGAGGTCGTGATTTCCTGAACGGTATTGTCGTCCGTGACCACGTATTCATATGTCTCGGATGCGGTCTGCGTATGGGCCACAGGTGCAGGTGCATAGGATGGCATCGAATTGAACGACGGCTGCACCATCATCGGCTGTGAAACAGGTTCCGACGTGTACGAATACGCACCTGCGGATGCATCAACCGTCACATCCTCAAGCATCACCTCGTCAAGCGACGGGGCGCTCATCTCGGTATAGCCGGTGTCAGACACGGGCATCATCGCGTCACCGGAAGGCGCGAAGGCACTCTGCAACGCGTCGAGGGTGATCCCGCTTTGGTTTTGCGGCGCGGGCGTATCGAAAAGCGTCGGTGCAATCGGCGCGGTAACTGACGGCGCAGGGGCGCTTACCGATTGCGGGGCGGTGAATTCAACGGATGTGGTATCCGAAGCGTCACGATACTGAACCGATCCGTCCGCACCGACGAAATACCCTGCCGGAGCCGATTGGCCCGCCGAGGTAATCGAGACGCCAGACCCTTGTGGGATCAACTCAACCGGCGCACTCAGGCCCGCGTTATCCGCGAAAGAGGGCAAAGCGATGCCCAGCGCTGTAAGAGCGGCGGCTGTGACAAAGATAGGTTTGCGCATTTTTCTCTCTCCCGGAACGAGCGACGACGCGCGGTTGGTTTTTCTGCTCATGGTCATCATTTCGCTACCTCGGTGTTCTCATCCGTCGGGATCGTTGTGACTTTGATGGCTGCACCGTTGCGCACCAGCACGACCGCGTTTTCCTTTTTCTGGACAGTTGAAACCGTCTGTCCTTGAGCCGCTTTTGCGGCTTCAGCGGCGAGGCGGGCGCGTTCTGCGTCTTTCGCCTGTTGCTCTTCAATTTCGAGTTGTTTGCGCGCTTCTTCCGCACGTACCGCAAGTTCGCGCTGATATTCCTCAGCCTGAACGCGCAGCTTCTTGGCCGCTTCGACTTTTTGGCGGGCGATCGCTTGCAGATCGAGGACGGTCACGGGCAGAACCTTGTCGATGTCCTCGCCGTACTCCTCGACCATCTCCGCAAAACTACGCAGGCTGAGGGTCAAAAATCCGCGCTCCTGTTTCGCGATCTGACGGGTCAGCGTAATCAGCTCGACCTGATCGGGCTTGAGTTCAATCGTCGCCGTATTACCGACTGCGGTTGTGGAGTCGCTTTCATCCGAAAGGCGCTGGTCGATTGCCAGAACGCGGACCGTTTCCATGACTGTTTCAGTCTGATTGTGCGTGATGACACGGTCGATCTCACCCGTTTTAGGGTCCAATTCCTCGATGCTGATCTGACGGGTCAGCAGCAGGTCGACAAAATCGCCCGGCAGGATGAACCCGCCCGCACCGGTAATATCCGAGATCGGAACAGCGACCGCGCGCATCCCGTTACGCAGCAGCGATGCCATGACGCCCGCGCCTTGCAGATCGATCACTTTTTCGGTTGTCAGCGGCTCACCCGCGCGCATCGCAAGACGGGTCGCAGCGCCTTCGAGATTGGCGATGGCGTCTTTGTCTTCGTTTTTCACGTAGAAATACGGAGACGTGCTGTCCGCAGGCCATGACTGCCACTTCATATCCTCAAGGCCCAGCTTGCGGCCGATATTGAGGTCATTCGCAGCGACAAGGACATCCACCGTCTGCGGGATTTCAATTTCGGGCTGTATTGCAACCGGGGCTGCTACCTGCTGTGTGACCTGCGCTGTTGCGGCAGCGCGGCTTTCGATCGCACCGCGCATCATCCACATTGCAGCCATAGCCGCCACAGAGGCGCAGGCCAGGATCATAACTCTCACGCCGCGCATCGCGATTCTCCTTCAAAATTTTGCTGACCCGATCTTACGAAAGGGATGTTAGAAAAGTGCGAACGCCGTTGATCCAACGTGTTACACATTCTGTTAAGGTATTGGTTTTGCTTTGCTCTGGCCGTCGGTGCTTGACGCGTACCATTGACAGCGCTGGACGTATGGCGTCCGGGACCGGTGTCGGGTCGAATTCTCTTATTAGGTATCATAGGCCGCTCTAACCGATATGGTTCAGGTTGAGTGGCAGGGTAAACGGGTTAGCTTAATAAACAGCGAAATCGGAGGTATGTTGAGACGGATGATTCAAATTTTGGCCTAAATTGCTGTTCACAATAGCGTAAATGGTATCTTGTAATTGAGTGTGCGCTTAAACTCTGTTAACCAAGTTCCGATAACAACACGGAAGACGGGAGCGTGCGGTGGTGCGTGAGCCGGAACCGGATTTAGATTTGTGGCCCGGATTTTAGATTTGTGGCAAAGAGCAGCCTAGGAGATCAAGAATGAACCGCATGATGCAATGCGTAACAGGCCTCGCACTGGTTTGTGCGGCGGGGCTGAGCAGCGCCGCTTCTGCACAGGAACAGGTTCGCCTTGGCGCGTTCAAATACTGGAGCGCGTTTACGACCGAGCGACCCGAAGGCAAAATCTGCTGGGCCGCAACCGCGCCCGTAGACGCCGATTTCAGCGGTGGAGAGCGTGGAGACGTGTTCCTGCTGGTATCCGTTTATCCGGCCACCGGGGTCGATAGCGAGATCAGCCTGATTTCAGGCTATGAATACGACGAAACGCGCACGGTTCAGGCCAAAGTCGGCTCCAGCACGTTTTCGTTGTTCGCGGCGGCTGACGGTGCTTGGCTGGAAACGCGGGCCGAAGAAAAGCAGCTTGTCGCAGCGATGCGCAAGGGCTTGAAAGCCTCCGTTACAGGCTATGCCGCAGGTGGCGGACGCTCGACGGATAACTTCTCGCTGTTGGGCTTTACCGCCGCGTATAACGCCGCAAAAGCCGCCTGCAAGTAAGCGTTCGGCGGTTTCGCCACACGCCGCTTTGAGGTATAGAGATCACAGCCGCCCCTGTCGGGCGGCTTTTGACGTTTGAGGTTAGCCCGCCATGACCGCCGCAGTACAGACCGCCATTACCCCCGATTTGCTTGCCTTGCCACGCCAGAACACCGGCTTGCCCAGCATTTACGGCCTGACCCGTGAGCAGATGCGCGAGGCGCTGATCGCGCGGGGAATCGCTGAAAAACAGGCGAAAATGCGGGTCAGCCAGATATGGGCCTGGGTCTATCACTGGGGCGTCACGGATTTTGAGGCGATGACGAACATCGCCAAACCGCTGCGGGCGATGCTGGCGGCGGAATTCTCCCTCGCGCGGCCTGAGATCGTGACAAAGCAGGTCAGCACCGATGGCACGCGCAAATACCTGCTGCGAATCGAGGGCGGGCATGAGGTTGAGACGGTCTACATCCCTGAGGAAAATCGCGGGACGCTCTGCGTCAGCTCGCAAGTCGGCTGCACCCTCACATGCTCGTTCTGTCACACCGGAACCCAGCGTTTGGTGCGAAATCTGACGCCATCCGAGATCGTCGGACAGATTCTGGTCGCCCGCGATGACCTCGGCGAATGGCCTGTTCCGGGCGCGCCGAAAGATGAGACACGCCTTTTGTCTAATCTCGTGCTCATGGGCATGGGCGAGCCGCTTTATAACTTCGACAATGTGCGCGACGCGATGCTGATCGCGATGGATAACGAGGGAATCAGCCTCTCCCGCCGCCGGATCACGCTCTCCACATCGGGAGTCGTGCCGCTGATCGAGCGGGCGGGCGAAGAAATACGAACAATGCTCGCTATTTCTTTGCACGCGACCACCGATGCGGTGCGTGACAGGCTGGTTCCGATTAACAAAAGGTGGAATTTGGAGGAGCTGATGCAAGCATGTCGCGATTATCCGCGCCTTTCCAACTCCGAACGAATCACATTCGAGTACGTGATGCTCAAAGGCGTCAATGACAGCGACGCGGCGGCGAAGCGCTTGGTCAAGCTGTTGGAGGGTATTCCCTCGAAAGTGAACCTGATCCCCTTCAACCCGTGGCCGGGCGCGCCGTATGAGCGCTCGGAATGGGACCGGATCGAAGCGTTCTCCGACATCATCCACCGCGCAGGCTACGCCTCCCCCATCCGCACCCCGCGTGGCGAAGACATCATGGCCGCCTGCGGTCAGCTCAAAAGCGAGAGCGAGCGGGTGAAGAAGGTACGGGTGAAGGCGGAGGCTTGATCGAAGGGCGTGTCCTACGAAAGATCGTCCACCTCAACGCCCAAAACGCCCGCTATCGCCCGATGCAATTTTTTCCCCGCATTGCGCGCTCCGGTTTCGAGTTGTGAGATATAAGCGGGCGAAGAGCCGACTGCCTCGGCCAGTTCGGCTTGTGTCATCGACCGGCGTTCGCGAAAGATTGTGATGGGGGATGTTCCCGCGATCATGCGTTTCAGTTCGGCGTCGGACACATTGGCTCCGCCGGATTTGCGTGCCGCATCGATAAGCGCGCCATCCCCCGCATCTTCGGCCAGAGCCTGATAGTCCGCCCAGCTTAAAACCGCATAGGCGGGACGACCATCACTGCCATTAATGATCTGAACGTCCATTCGCGCCTCTCTTATTTATAGACGTCGCCGCGCGATCCCAGGGCCAAAACGACGATCAGAATGTCGCGGTCTTTCTCAAACAACACACGCCAGCCGCCGACGCGTAAGCGATATTCGTCACGCCCCCGCAGCTTTTTGACATCGCCGCTCCCTGACGCGGCATACCCGTCCACTGCCGCCATAATCCTCTGCGCTGTAGCAGCGGGCATAGCGCGCAGGCTTTTTTGAGCCGCTTTGGTATACTCAATGCGCATCGTGATTATAGCATAATATTAGCAAAGTTATAGCAAAAAGCTACCCCTCAACTATAATCGTGCTTCCTGATCCCGTCCCACGCATTTGACAGCTTCGCCGTACCCGCGATCAGGTTCAGCACCCGTTCTGAGGTGTTGGCGATCTGGTATTCTGCCGGGATCGGGTGCGGGATGCCTGCGGCGAGGCGCTCGGCGTGTTGGGTGGTGACGATCTCAATCGCGTTCAGCATCGTGTCGCGGTCGAGGCCGGTCATAATCAGGCAACCGACATCGATTCCCTCAGGCCGCTCGATGGCATCGCGCGGGGTGATGGCGGGGAAGCCGAGCATCGAGCTTTCCTCGGCAATCGTCCCGCTGTCCGAAATCGCGCAGAAACAAGACATTTGCAGCTTGTTATAGTCGTGGAAGCCGAACGGCTTCATCGTTTCAATCCCCTCATGCAGGGTCAGCCCCTCGATATTCTCAAGGCGGTTGCGGGTGCGGGGATGGGTCGAGACGATGACCTTGTGGCCGTAATTCTCACATAGCGCGTTCAGCGTTTCCATCAGCGAGGTCAGCCGCTCCTTGCTGTCCACATTCTCCTCACGGTGCATCGAGACGATGAAATACTTCTGCGCCTCCAGCCCGATGCGCTCCAACACGTCGGAGGCTTCAATCTGGGGGCGATAGTGGTTCAGCACCTCGAACATCGGCGAACCGGAGACGTAGACCCGGCGGTGCGGCATCCCTTCGGACAGCAAATGCCGCCGCGCGTGTTCGGTGTAGGTGATGTTGAAATCCGAGATATGGTCCACGAGGCGGCGGTTGGTCTCCTCCGGCACGTTCATGTCATAGGATCGGTTGCCCGCCTCCATATGATAGACGGGGATTTTCATCCGCCGCGCCATGATGGCCGAGATCGCCGAGTTGGTATCACCCAACACCAGCACCGCGTCGGGGCGTTCCTCGCGCAGGACTTTCTCGCTCTCGGACAGAATTGCCCCCATCGTCTCGCCCAGGCTCTTGCCGCCCGTACCGAGGAAATAGTCGGGTTTTTTCACGCCCAGATCGCTGAAAAACACCTCGTTCAGCTCGTAATCCCAGTTCTGGCCCGTGTGGATCAGCACATGCTCGACATGCTTGTCGAGGGCGGCCATAACGCGGGACAGGCGGATGATTTCAGGGCGCGTGCCGAGGATGGTGGCGACTTTGAGTTTGCTCATGTGGCAGAATCCTGTGCGACTTTATCGGCGAAGGTATCGGGGGCCGAGGGGTCGAAAATATCGTGGGTCCAAAACAGCGTGACGAGCGGTTTGTCGCCCGTGTTGGTGATGTTGTGCGTCCACAGCGTCGGCATATCGACATAAGCGGGCGCGTCGCCGGTCACGTCAAAGCTATACACCTCATCCGTCAGCACCTTGCGCATCGAAATATTGGCCTGCCCCTCGACAACGAGGAAGCGCTCGACCTTATGCAGGTGGAAATGCTCGCCGCGCGTGACGCCCGGTTCGGTCCAAGAGATAAAGCTCTGCCCGCCGCCGCCGCCCTTTGCCGCCTCGAACAGCCGCCCGCGCGCGTCGGTGTTGACCTTGACCGCGCGGGGGAAGTGGTCGGGATACAGATGCTGGCGATAGGTGTTGAAGAGGGCCACATCAAAAGGATCGCTCAGGTCCGGATAGATGAAACTGGTGTAGAGCGCATGGAAACCTTGCAGTTTTTCCAGCAGGGCAGGGATGCCGATAGGCTTGCCCTGCATCCGGTGTTGCACGCTGTTGCCTGCCAAACCGAGATCAATGGCGGTTTGCGCCGCTTCGCCGGAATGGACCAACTCGACCTTGCCGTCAGGGTTGACCGTGGGCGTCTCGCCATCGGCGATTTGCTGGCACAGCGTTCCGGTGACATTGTTATAGAAAGGCCGCCCGCCCTCGCCGAAGATATGCGGCAGGATCAGGTCAACGAACACTGTGTCTTGGGCGCTGGCATGAGCCGCGCAGACATCCGCCGCACGTTTCTTGCCGCGTCCGTAGGGATTGTCGGCGGTGGAGTGGGTCGAGTTCGCGTAGACGATTGTGGCTTTCGATCCGGTCTTCGCAAGCGCCGCGACGAGGCGTTTGGCCAGATCGGGGTTGCCCTCTTCGAGTTCGCCCTCTGAGGCACGGTTGACGCCGGCGAAATGCAGCACGGCATCCGCATCCGTTACAGCGCCTTCAAGCACGGCATCATCGTTGAATCCCGCACGGCCCAGCGCGGTCACGTGGTAGGGTAGCGTCTCCCCGCGAAATCCCGCACCGCAGTTTTCCGCATGAAGACGGGCGGCGGCGTGCCAACCGATCAGCCCGCCCGCCCCGGTGATAACAATACGCTTAGGCCCGCTCATGCGGCGTCCAGAATGGCGCGTTGCTCGACCACTTCGGGCAGGGACAATAACAGGCGTTCCAACTCGGCCACGCCTGTCAGCTCGATATTATGCGAGCTGTATTCGGGCGCTTCTGCGATGGTTTCATCGCCTTCCGAGAAATACTTGGCGTAGTTCAGTTTGCGGGTATCGAGCGGCAGGCGGTAATAATCGCCCATATCCTCGGCTTCGACAATCTCGCGGCTGCTGGCCAGCGATTCGTACAGTTTTTCGCCGTGCCGCCAGCCGATGATCGAAACGGGGTGATCCGGGCGGCCCATGACATTGACCACCGCTTGCGCGAGGTCTTTGATCGTCGAGGACACCGCTTTTTTGATGAAAATATCTCCCTGGTCGGCGTGCTCGAACGCGAATTTGACCAACTCGACCGAGTCGCGCAGGGGCATCAGGAAACGGGTCATGGTCGGTTCGGTGATCGTAATCGGCTTGCCCTGCTTGATCTGGTTGATGAACAGCGGAATGACCGAGCCGCGCGAATACATCACGTTGCCATAGCGCACCGAGGAGATGATGGTTTTGCCGTCCGGCCCAAGCTCACGGGCGGCGGCGCGGGCGGTTTTTTCCATCAGCGCTTTGGTCATACCCATCGCATTGACGGGCAGAACCGCCTTGTCGGTGGACAGGCAAACCAGCGACGCGACCTCGTTATCAATGGCCGCGCGGATCACATTGTCCGAACCGATCACATTCGTCCGAATTGCTTCAAGCGGGAAGAACTCGCAGGAGGGGACTTGCTTCAGGGCGGCGGCGTGGAAGATGCGATCAACGCCCTTCGTGGCCTGACGGATGCCCTCGAAATCGCGGATGTCGCCGATATAGTATTTCACACGGTCATCGCCGATGGCATGACGCATCGCGTCCTGCTTTTCCTCATCACGGCTGAAGACCCGCACTTCTTCAATGTCGGTTTCGAGAAGGCCCATCAGCATCGTCTTGCCGAATGACCCGGTCCCGCCGGTAATCAATACACGTCCGCCCATCAGTTCCTCGCGGGTTATTACTCACACAATGGGGGGTCGAGTACCCGATTCCCGCGCTCTGAGCAACCGCGCGGGAGGACGTGATTGTCCCACAATGTATCAAAAACTTACTAAGAGACGTGCGGTGACGCCTTTGAGTCGTGTCGCAACATCCACGCGGCGGCCGCACCTGCCAACGCGCCGAACAGATGCGATTCCCATGAAACGCGCGAATCTGTCGGCAATACGCCCCAGATCAGCCCGCCGTACAGCATCGCCGCCGCCGCCGCGAACACGATCGCGCGGAAGCTGCGTTCGACGATGCCCAGCGCGACGATGAACCCGAAATACCCGAATACAAGGCCGCTTGCGCCGACATGAACCCTGTTCCCGCCCCGCGCCAACAGCCACACAAGCAGCCCGCCCAACAGCACGATGATGATCGTCGCCTCGTAATAGCGGTTCGGCGCAGCCATCGCTGCCATGCCGCCAAGAATCAGCAGAGGAACCGTATTCGCCGCCGCGTGCTGGAAACCCGCATGAAGGAAAGGCGACATCGGAATCCCGATCAGCCCGCCGAAATCGCGCGGTTCAAGGCCGAACCACTGGTTCGGGTCGTAGCTCAGCAAAAAGTTCATGAGCTGGATTACCCAGATCACGACGACAAAGTTGAACACAGGCCGCAGCCGCGCCATCGTGAGGCTGTCTCGATCTAACGGCATCAGGCGGCTCCAAAACACGCTCAGTAACGAAGTCTTATACTGTTTTCATTGACGGTTGTAAGGGTCAAGCATTCTTGTCGGATTATATCGATGAGGAGTCGCCAAAAGCGCAGTAATGTGCTTGTGCTGGCTTAGGGATTTAAAGGGCGCATTTTGTCGCGCGTGATTTTCGGTCGGAGCAGACATGTCGGATGAAGAAGAAGACATCATTCTCAGCGAGTTGAATGATGAAGAACTTGTGCAGCAGATGCACGATGATCTGTATGACGGTCTTAAAGACGAGATTCTTGAAGGCGTGAATATCCTTCTCGAACGCGGCTGGACCCCTTACAAAGTGCT
>CALDZQ010000359.1 GCA_937944035.1 uncultured Neomegalonema sp.
GGTCCCGCCGACATCCACAAGCATTTTGCGCTGGCGGGGGTTTTGTCGCTGCTGACCCGCAAACCGCGCCCCATAACGTATATGGAAAGTCACGCGGGTCGAGGGGTGTATAACCTCGGCGGCGAGCAGGCGCGGAAAACCGGGGAGTGGAAGGCCGGAATCGGTAAGGCGGAGCGCAGCGATCATCCGTTTTGGACCGCGATGGATGCCACCCGCGCCCATCACGGTGCGACGACGTATCCCGGCTCTCCGGCGGTCGCGCGGGCGCTGTTGAGGCCGCAGGACCGGATGGTGCTGATGGAACTGCATCCCACGGAAAACGCCGAACTGCGCGAGGCGATGGCGGGGGAGGTGGTGGAAATCCACAAGCGCGATGGCTGTGAGGGGGTGCTGGCGCTGTCACCGCCCGACCCGAGACGCGGGATGGTGCTGATCGACCCCAGCTATGAGCGCAAGGACGAGTATGACGAGATCGGGGAGTTCGCGGTGAAGCTGGCGCAGAAATGGCCGCAAGCGGCGATTATGATCTGGTATCCGATCCTGAAAGCCGGACGGCACGAGCGGCTGGTGCGGGCGCTTTCTGCGGCGTCTCCCCTGCGCCATGAGATTCGATTTCCACCGCATGGCGGGCGCGAGGGCGGAATGACCGGGTCGGGCTTGCTGGTGCTGAATGCGCCGTTCGGCAGTGAGAAGGTGATGGGGTGATTTTCTGAAAATGAATAAAAACAAAAATATTCATTTTTCAGTTGCTCTCAGTTATTAATCCCGTACCGTCTGTGTCAAACCAGAGGGGCAAGGATGACTCACGGAAAAGCACACGGATCGGCTGCGGGCGGATTGGCGGGGTGGATCGTTAAGACCCGCTGGCTTTGGATCGTTCTCGGCCTCGCACTGACGATGGCGGTCGGGTATGGCGGCAAGTTCATCCACTTCAATCCGGATGCGCGGGTGTTCTTTGCCGAGGAAAACCCGGATCGGGTGGCCCTTGACCGGTTTGAAGCCGAGTTTGCTAAAGACGATAATCTTATCGTTGTCATCACACCGCGCGAGGGGAAGGTTTTTGAACCCGCGACCCTGCAAGCAATCGGTGATCTGACCGAGAAAGCGTGGCTACTGCCTTATGTGCGCAGCGTCAATTCGCTGACGAATTTCCAGCATACTTACGCGGTTGATGACGAGATGATCGTCCGCGATCTGGCCCCTGATCCCGCCGCTGTCACGCCGGAGGAAGCCGCCGCCGCAGAGGAAATCGCGCTGTCGCGGCCTGAGTTGGTGCATACCTTGATCGATCCGACGGGCAAATACAGTGCGACGCAGGTGATGTTCCGCCTGCCCGGCGTCGATCCGGCGAACGAAGTGCCCGACATTGTGGCCGAGACGCAGGTGATGATCGCTGATCTGCGGGCGGCAAATCCCGGTTTGGAGGTGCGCCTGACCGGATCGGTGATGATTAACAACCAATTCGCGCTGTCGGGGCAGGAAGACGGCAAAACGCTGACGCCGCTGATGTTTCTGGCGATTTTGTTGATCGTGTTTCTGGCATTCCGCTCCTTCTTCGGTGTGTTGATGACCGTGTCCGTGATTGCGATGTCGGCGATTATCGGCATGGGCGCGCTGGGGTGGTCCGGTGTGGCGCTGAACTCTGTGACGGTCCTTGCGCCGCTGATTATCATGACGCTGGCGGTGGCGAGTGTGGTGCATATGCTGGCGAGCGTGCGGCAGACGATGGTCGAGACGCCGGACCGCAAGGAATGGGCGCGGGTGGCGCTGGCCGAGCATGGCGGCGAGATTGCGGTGGCGTGTCTGACCACCGCGATTGGTTTTCTCGCGCTGAACTTTTCGATCTCACCGCCTTTCAGGGAGTTGGGGAATATCGTTGCGGTCGGTATTTTGGGGGCGCTGTTCCTGACGCTCACCTTCCTGCCCGCGCTGATTTCTCTGCTGCCGATGAAGCGCCACACGACGCCCGCGACGACGGACAGGTTTATGCGGCCCATCGCGGAATTTGTTATCAGTTGGCGCAAGACACTGCTTTGGGTGATGGGCTTCTTCGTGATTGCGATGGCGTCGGGCATTCCAAAGCTGGCGCTGGAAGATGACTTCATCCGCTATTTCGATGAGCGCTATGAGTTCCGGCGCGATTCTGATTATTTCGAGAAGAATCTCGGCGGGATGAATATTCTCGAATACGCGCTGCCTGCGGGGCGCTCTGACGGGATCAATGATCCGGATTACCTGAAATCGGTGAAGGATTTCACGGACTGGCTGCGCGCGCAGCCCGAAATCACGCATGTGCGCTCGATGACGGATACGATCCAGCGTTTGAACATGAACATGCATGGCGATGATCCGGCGTATATGCGCTTGCCGGATGACGAGCAGTCGGCGGCGCAGTTTTTGTTCCTGTACGAGCTATCGCTCGGCTACGGCATGGACCTGACCGATCAGATCAATGTCGACCGCTCGGCCTTGCGTATCTCTGCCTCGATGGCGGAATCGACGACCAAGCAGATGCTGGCGCTGGATGCCAAGGCGCAGGAGTGGATGGCGGTAAATGCGCCCGCGATTGCAGTAGCGCCCACAGGGATGAGCCAGGTGTTCAACCTGATCGCCTATCGTGATGTGCGGGCGATGCTGACGGGTACGGTGCTGGCGCTGGTGGCGATTTCTTTCCTGATGCTGTTGATCCTGCGCGATGTGAAGCTGGGGTTGTTGAGCCTGATCCCGAACCTGATCCCCGCCGCGATGGCGTTCGGGATTTGGGGCTATACGGTCGGCGCGGTGACGCTGGCGATTGCGGTGGTGATCGCGATGACGCTGGGGATTGTGGTCGATGACACGGTCCACTTCCTGTCGAAATACAAGGAAGGCAAGACGATGGGCAAATCGCCCGAAGATGCCGTGCGTCATGCGTTCAATAAGGTGGGCATGGCCCTGTTCGTGACGACTTTCGGCCTCGTTGCGGGCTTTGTGATCCTGTCCACTTCAGGCTTCGCGGTGAACGGGGACATGGCCAAACTGACCGCCCTCACCATTTCTCTGGCGCTGTTTGCGGATTTTCTTCTGCTGCCCGCGCTGCTGATAACTCTTGATACAAGGAAACAGGCGATGAGCATGGGTAAAGTTGCAACGGGAGCGGCGACGCTGGCGCTGGCAATCGGTCTGGGCGGGGCAATGCTGCCGTCATCGGCGCAGGCGCAATCCGCCGAGGAAAAGGGTCTGGCCATTGCGCTGGAGTCGGAGCGGCGTGATCTGGGGTGGGGGGATTTCACCTCCGATGGCGAGATGATCCTGCGCGACTCGCGGGGGACGGAAAACCGCCGTGTCTGGCGCGGGATGAACCTTGAGCGGGATTCTGCCAATGGTGACGGCGACTGGTCGATCATCGTTTTCTCGGCCCCGCGCGATATTGACGGCACGGCGACGATGACGCACTCGAAGATCGAGCCTGCGGATGACGATCAATGGCTGTACCTGCCCGCGATCAAGCGGGTGAAGCGGATTTCATCGTCGAACCGGACGGGGAAATTCGTGGGATCAGAGTTCTCGTTCGAGGATCTCGGCTCGCAGGAAGTGGCGGATAACAGCTATAAATGGCTGCGCGATGAAGCCTGTCCGGGCCAGCCGTCGCTGACCTGTCATGTGGTCGAAAGCTATCCGAAAAACGCGCGGTCGGGCTATTCCAAGCGGATCGGCTGGACCGATACCCAGGAATTCCGCCAGCAGAAGGTGGATTTTTACAATCGGCGCGGTGATCTGGAAAAGACGCTGATGGCGAGCGGGTATCAGCAATACTTAGGCAAACACTGGCGGCCTGCCCTGCTGCGGATGGAGAATAAGCAGACGGGGAAATCGACCGATCTGGCGTTTACCAACTATCAGTTCGGCACGGGTCTGAGCGAAGGTGACTTTAACGCGCAACGCCTGCCGCGTTTGTAAGGGTGGATCTGATGAGAAAAGCCCTCACCGCCGCCTTGTGTGCGCTTGCCGCCCCCGCTTTTGCGGGGGAGGAGTTGCTCGGCGCTGATGTTGCTGAATTGCGCGGGGAAGGGGCGGTTGAAGTGACGTTGTTCCCTGAAGACCCGCTGTTTGCAGGGCAGGAGGATCAGCAGCTGTCGTTTGCGATCAAGCCGACGGGGACGCTGGAGTGGAATGGCGTTGAGGCGCTGGGCGGGGCCGATGTGGTGGCGACTGTCACGCCGTTTTTGCGCATCGACACGCAAGATGACGAGCGGACGCATTTTGATTTCCGCGAGGCGAAACTCGACCTGCGCTTTGGCAATACGGATGTGACCATCGGTGCGGATACCGTGTTTTGGGGCAAGACCGAGTCCGATCAGATCGTCGATATTGTCAACCAGACAGACGGCGTCGAAGGCACGGATGGCGAGGATAAGCTGGGCCAGCCGATGATTGCGGTGCGGCGTTTGATCGACCGGGGCGATTTCAGCGGCCAGATCAGCGGGTTCTACTTCCCCTATTTCCGTGAACGCACGTTTTTGGGGGCCGAAAGCCGTTTGCGGAGCGGGTTGATCGTGGACGGTGACAATGCGCGCTATGAGACGGGCGCTGAGGAATGGACGCCAAGCTTTGCCGCGCGGCTGGCAGGATTTTACGGCGATGTCGATGCGGGGGTGCATGTGTTTCACGGCCTGAGCCGCGATCCTGCGTTTCTGCTGACGCCCGGCTTCACGCTGCAACCCGTCTATGGCGAGATCACGCAGGTTGGCTTTGACGGCCAATATACCAGCGGGGCGACGCTGTGGAAGCTGGAGGCGATCGGCCGCTTTGACCAGCGGGATGCGGCGTTCGAGAAGAACGACTATGTCGCCGCCATCGCCGGGGTCGAGCACACACTTTACGGCGTGGCGGGCAGCAATATGGACCTCGGCCTGATCGCGGAATACGCCTATGACAGCCGCGATGAGACCGCGCTGACTTTTCTGGAGCATGATGCGGTGATCGGTGCGCGGCTTGCGCTGAACGATGCGCAGGATACCTCCGCGCTGTTCACAGCCGCCATTGACACCGACACGGCGGAAACGGTGCTGCGGCTGGAAGGGGAGCGGCGCATTGGCGATGCGTTTAAGGTGGAGGTGACGGGGTTGGCTTTTGTGAACACCGATAACCGCTCTCCGCTGGATGAACTGCGCGAGGACAGCTCGCTGCGCATTACGTTTTCGGCATTCTGGTGAGCGGTTCCAGGCTTGAGATAGGGGACGGCTCGCCCGAAAGCCTTATCGTTGAGCACGCCACGGCGCTGTTCCGCGAATTCGGCTATGGCAAGACCAATATCGGGGATATTGCCCAGCGGGTGGGCATGTCTTCGGGCAATCTTTACCGCTATTTCCGCAACAAGCAGGCGATTGGTGAAGAGGTCGTGCGCTGGTATCTGTCCGAAAGTGAAGCGGCGGTGCTGGCGGCGATTGACGCGCCGGGGCTGGACCACGAGCAGAAACTGCGCGCGGTTTTCCATGTCGGCATAGGCCGGTTGATTGAGGAACTGCGCCTGAACCGGCGTCTGGTTGATCTGGCTGAGATGATTTTTGAAGGCGACAGCGGCATTTTGCGCGCGCATCTGGATTGGAAGCTGGGGCTGTTCGAGCGTCTTGCGCGGGAAGGCGTCGATTGCGGGGCGTGGCACGTGACGGATACGAATGCGGCGGCGGAAACCCTGCTGGACTCAACGCGCGGGTTCTGGATGCCCTTTGCGCTGGCGCAGCTAGATCTCGACTGCGTTCCGGCGCGGCTGGATGCGGTGCTGGATGTGATTTTTGCGGGCTACCGGTCCGCCGACAGACGATAAGAAAATAATAACAGGGTTGCCTCTAGGTCATACAAGGTTACAAAACGGCATCTATGTCAGGGAGTATGACCTTTGTTTGAAAAGATCCTCGTCGCCAACCGTGGTGAAATTGCAATTCGAGTCCTGCGCGCGGCCAACGAGCTGGGCAAGCAAACCGTTGCGATCTATGCCGAGGAGGACAAGCTGAGCCTGCACCGCTTTAAGGCGGACGAATCCTATCAGGTCGGCGAGGGGATGGGGCCGGTTGCCGCATATCTGTCCATCGACGAAGTGATCCGGGTGGCGCGCGAAGCAGGCGCGGATGCGATTCATCCCGGCTATGGCCTGCTGTCCGAGAACCCTGATCTGGTGGATGCCTGCACCGCCAACGGCATCGCTTTCATCGGACCCAAAGCCGAAACCATGCGGATGCTGGGCGATAAAGCCAGCGCCCGCCGTGCCGCGATTGCCGCGAATGTCCCCGTCATCCCCGCTACCGAAGTGCTGGGCGATGATATGGACGCGATCCGTAAGGAGGCGGGGGAGGTCGGTTATCCGCTGATGCTCAAAGCCAGTTGGGGCGGGGGCGGGCGCGGGATGCGGCCCATCCATGAAGAAGGCGAGCTTGAGGATAAAGTGCGCGAAGGACGGCGCGAGGCCGAGGCCGCGTTCGGCAACGGCGAGGGTTATCTGGAGAAGATGATTATCCGCGCCCGCCATGTCGAGGTGCAGATTCTCGGTGACAGCCACGGCAATGTCTATCACCTCTACGAGCGCGATTGCTCGGTACAGCGGCGTAACCAAAAGGTCGTCGAACGCGCGCCTGCGCCGTATCTGAGTGAAGATCAACGCGCTGAAATCTGCGATCTGGGTCTGCGCATCGCCCGCCACGCCAATTATCAATGCGCGGGGACGGTCGAGTTCCTGATGGATATGGATACGGGGAATTTCTACTTCATCGAAGTGAACCCGCGTATTCAGGTCGAGCATACGGTGACAGAGGAAGTGACCGGCATCGACATCGTCAAAGCGCAAATCCGCATCACCGAGGGCGCGACGCTGGGCGAGGCGACGGGGGCGGCGTCTCAGGATGATGTGAAGCTGCGCGGTCATGCGTTGCAATGCCGGATTACCACCGAAGACCCGCATAACCAGTTCATCCCCGATTACGGCCGCATCACCGCGTATCGCGGGGCGACCGGATTTGGCATCCGGCTGGATGGCGGGACGGCCTATTCAGGGGCGGTTATCACGCGGTTCTACGACTCGCTGCTGGAGAAGGTCACGGCATGGGCGCCGACGCCGGAAGAGGCGATCCTGCGGATGGATCGGGCGTTGCGGGAATACCGGATCAGGGGCGTGGCCACGAATATCGCGTTTGTCGAGAACCTGCTGAAGCATCCGACGTTCCTTGATTACAGCTATACGACCACGTTTATCGACAAGACGCCGGAGCTGTTCGAGTTCACCAAACGCCGCGACCGGGCGACCAAGCTGTTGACCTTCATCGCCGACATCACGGTGAACGGGAACCCCGAAGTGATGGACCGTCCGCGCCCCGAAGCGGAGGCGCACCCGCCCCGCGCGCCGAAATTTATCACCGATACACTGCCCGATGACACGCCCAAGACGCTGCTCGACAGCAAGGGCGCGAAGGCGGTTGCCGACTGGATGCTGTCGCAGAAACGCCTGCTGATTACCGACACGACCATGCGTGACGGGCATCAATCCTTGCTGGCCACGCGAATGCGCTCGATTGATATGCTGGGGGTCGCGCCCAGCTATGCGCACAACCTGCCGGGCCTGTTCTCGATGGAGTGCTGGGGCGGGGCGACGTTTGATGTGGCCTATCGCTTCTTGCAGGAATGTCCGTGGAAGCGGTTGTCCGACCTGCGCACGGCGATGCCGAATATGCTGACGCAAATGCTGGTGCGGGCGTCGAACGGGGTGGGGTATACCAACTATCCCGACAACGTGGTGCAGGGCTTTGTGGGCCGTGCGGCGGAGTCGGGGATGGACCTGTTCCGCGTGTTTGATCCGCTCAACTGGGTCGAAAACATGCGCGTTTGCATGGATGCGGTGATCGAAAGCG
>CALDZQ010000360.1 GCA_937944035.1 uncultured Neomegalonema sp.
ACAAGAATATCCGCGCCGGAACCGCCATTCAAAAGGTCATCACCCGCACCGCCGATAACCCGGTCATCGCCCGCATCACCATAAACACGGTCATCGCCGGAAGCAGCGGAGAGAAAATCATCGCCATCGCGACCATGCAGGACATTTTCGCCCCGGTTCCCGATGATATGGTTATCAAGCTGATTGCCCGTCCCGTCTGTGTCGGCTGTAGAGACAAGCTGCAAACGCTCCACATTCGACCCTGAAAGATTGAAACTGACTGTGGACAATGCCCGGTCCAATGCTCCCGACGTGTCAATGATGCTGTCGAGGATATTGTCGATCAGATAGGTGTCATTCCCCTGACCGCCGACCATAACGTCAGCGCCGATTCCGCCGAAGAGCCTGTCCTCGCCAGTGCCGCCGATGAGTCTGTCCGCACCAGTGCCGCCGAAGAGAATGTCGTTGCCCTCATTTCCGGTTAATGTGTCCGCACCCTCATCACCATGAAGCGTGTCGGATGCCAAGCCACCGCTGAGGTAATCATTGCCCTCGCCACCATACAGGGTATCAAGGCCGCCGCCGCCGAAGAGCCTGTCATCGCTGTCGCCACCGGATAAAATGTCCTCACCGTAACTGCCGAGCAAGGTATCGGAACCTCTATCGCCGCTCAGGGAGTCCGATCCTGCGCCGCCGTTCAGGAAATCATCGCCAGCGCCGCCGATGACACGGTCTTCGCCCGCATCACCGAACAAGCGATCATCGCCGCCAGCTGCGGAAAGAAAGTCGTCTCCCTCGCGTCCGCGCAGTATGTTCGCACCGCCCGCACCGATAATCTGATTATCCAGTTGATTGCCCGTGCCATCAATGTCGGCGGAGCCAATCAATTCGAGACGCTCGACACCCGAAGCGGCAAGATCGAAGTCCGCCGTTGACAACACAGTATCAAAATCGGTCCCGGTATCGGTTACAGTATCCCGTGAATGATCCACAAGATACGTATCCTGCCCGAGTCCACCGGCTAAAACATCTATCCCCGTACCGCCATCGAGGGTGTCATTCCCCACACCACCGCTTAAGCTGTCGTTACTCTCGCCACCCAACAGCCTGTCATTGCCATCACCGCCGATGAGCGTATCAGCATCGGCTTCTCCATGCAGGATATCCGATCCGCTACCGCCGCTCAGCAAATCATTGCCCGCGCCACCGAAAAGTCTGTCCACACCGGCATCGCCAAAAACGCGATCGTTGCCTGAGCCTGCGCTAATTGAATCATCGCCGCCACGTCCGCGCAGCACGTTAACGCCGCTCGTGCCGATGATTTCGTTACCGAAGTTATCACCAGTGCCGTTGATGTTGCCTGTACCGATCAGCTCCAAACGCTCGGCATTAGATCCGTCGAGATCGTAGCTGACACTCGCGCGAACGGTGTCAAAACCGGAGCCGGATTCAGCAATACTATCGCGGGCATTATCGACGATATAAAGATCGTTGCCTATGCCGCCCGCTAAAACATCAATCCCCGTACCGCCGTCGAGGGTGTCATTTCCGTTACCCCCATCAAGGCTGTCATTCTCGCCGCCACCGAAAAGGCGATCATTGTCATCGCCGCCGATCAGGGTATCCGTGCCCCTGTCGCCACGCAAAAGGTCTCTGCCCGTGCCGCCATTCAGGATGTCACTGTCGTTGCCACCCGTGAGCGTGTCATCGCCTGAAGCGCCGAATAACCGGTCTTGGCCTGCGCCGCCGGACAGGGAGTCGTTACCGACCTGCCCTAGCAGAGAGTCGTTTCCAGCGTTGCCGATCAGCTTATCATTGCCATTGCCGCCGAAAAGCCGGTCATCCCCGGCATTTCCAGTCAATTCGTTCGCGAACCGGTTGCCCGTAATGAGGTCAGCGCCACCGCCACCGCGCGCATCTTCAATCCGCACACCGTTAGCGATGGTGAAGCCGCCCCTGATCCCGCTGGCCGAAGAAACAAAGCCGCCTCCGCCCGTTTCGGAAAACAGGGTCGCTTCGCGCAGATCGATGGTCGCGGCGCGTGTGCCGTTATAAACGACCGCATCCCGACCGCCTGTATCCCATATTGCCGAGTAGTATGTGCCAACGCCATTGCCGCCCGGCAGGACGTAGGTATTTGCGCCAGTGTTGGCGGTTGTGGCCCCGTATTTCTGTTGAAGAACCGCAATATCAAGCGGCGAGTATGTGCCGGTCGCGCCGTAAGTCTCCGGCGCGGAACCATCCACAGCGGGACGACCATCATTATAACTGAGATTGGTGAAAACACCCTGGTTCAGGTCAAAGTTGCCATAATCCCCGCGTGAGGATGTTACACCGTCAAGCCGCGTTGACGTGCCGCCATCGTCGTGAGGATGCGCAAGGCCCAAGCCATGACCGAATTCATGCAAAAGCAGTTGAAAGCCTGTACCGCCCTTTTCAAGTCCACCGCCCGGTGCAGAATCCCACCCCGGAGCATCCCGATTGAAAACCCCGACACCCGCATTGGTTTGGCCGGGCGGATACATCAGACCCGAAAATCCCGACAATGCGTTGTCTTGGATGACCAGCTTGAATTCCGCATTAGCGGGTGACGTGACGCGGTTGAATGTGAGGCCGACAGA
>CALDZQ010000361.1 GCA_937944035.1 uncultured Neomegalonema sp.
GCCTATGATGCCAAAAAGGGCAAAGGAACCCGCCGCTTCGGCCTCATCACCACCAACTCCCTGCGCCAGACCTTTAACCGCCGCGTCCTCGCCGGGCATATGGAGGGCAAGAAAGCCCTCTCGATCCTGTTCGCCATCCCCGACCACCCGTGGGTCGATGCCGGCGACGGCGCAGCCGTGCGCGTAGCCATGACCGTCGCCGAGATGGGCGAAGCCGAGGGCGTGCTGGCGACGGTGAAGACGGAGGCAAAAAGTGGAAATGAGAGTGTTGGGTATGAGGTGCAGTTATATTCTATTAGCGGCAAAATTTATCCAAATCTGAGAACTGGTGCGGATCTCGGTAGTGCTGTACCGCTAAACGCAAACCAAAATATCGCATTGCGTGGTATTTGCTACATGGGCGATGGATTTGTTATTTCCAAAAAAATAGCGAAAGAATTTGATAGTTATAAAGACGGTAAAATTAAAAATTATCAAAATGGAAGAGATGTCAATGCTGTTTCTAGAGGCGTAATGATTATTGACATGTTTGACATCAGCGAAAAAGAATTGAGGAAAAAGTATCCTCAGACTTTTCAACACCTGAAGGATACAGTTTATCCTTCACGACAACAGAGTAATAGGAAGTCGTATAGGGATAAATGGTGGATATTCGCTGAACCGCGATCTGAATGGAGGCAAGTATCTGCCTCCTTAAATCGCTATTTCGTAACCACAATGACCGCTAAACATCGATTTTTTGTTGCGATGGATTCTGACACTTTACCAGATCAAGGACTAATTCCATTTGGATTTTCTGATTGGTGGCTCCTTTCGGCGCTCTCAAGCAGAATTCATGTTGTGTGGGCCACGGCATCAGGGGGGCGCTTGGGCGTCGGCAACGACCCTCGCTACAACAATTCCCGCTGCTTCGATCCCTTCCCCTTCCCCGATGCCACCGACGCCCAGAAAAAAACCCTGCGCGACCTGGGCGAGCAACTCGACGCGCATCGCAAGGCGCGGCAGGCGGCGCATCCAAAGCTGACCCTCACCCAGATGTATAACGTGCTGGAACTGCTCCGCGCCGAGACGCCTATCGAGGGCAAGGACCGCCAGATTTACGATGACGGCCAAATCGGTATTCTCAAAGACCTGCACGACCGCATCGACGCCGCCACCGCCGACGCCTATGGCTGGCCCGTTGACCTGTCCAACGAACAAATCCTCGAAAACCTCGTCGCCCTCAACAAGGAACGCGCCGCCGAGGAAGCGCGCGGCCACATCCGATGGCTGCGCCCCGACTACCAAAACCCCGAAGGCAAGGGCGCAACCGACACCACCGCCCAGTCCGAGGCCGATCTGGGCGAGGCCGCCCCCGCCGCCGCCCGCACCGTCTGGCCCAAGGCACTCCCCGACCAGATCACCGCCATCCGCGCCACGTTGGAGGCTCTCGAAACCCCCGCCACCCCGCAGCAGGTCGCCATCCACTACAAAGGCGCAAAAAAAGCCGCCGTCGACGAAATCCTCCAATCCCTAACCACCCTTGGCCTGGCCCTCGAAGAAAACGGCCACTACACCGCCTAACCCCTTGCCCCTGTCATCATCCACCCCCCCGTCATCATCCGCCCCCTCCCGTCATCATCCGCGAAGGCGGATGATCCAGCCCCGTGTCCTGAAAGACCGTCTCCCAATCAATCGAGTCTGGATACCCCGCCGTCGCGGGGTATGACGCTGTTTGTGATTTCCCCCCCCCTCTCTCCCCGTCATCCGCCCCCGCCCGTCATCATCCGCCCCCTCCCGTCATCATCCGCGAAGGCGGATGATCCAGCCCCGCGTCCCGAAAGACCGTCTCTCAACCAACCGCATCCGCATCACCCGCCCGCGCGGATGGTGACAATGGTGACGGGCGGGGCGATATGACAACAACGGCCACGGCCGGGACCACCCCCACCGCACACACCTGTACGAACGCGCCCCGATGCCTTACATCTGCGTCTCAATCCAACGAAGGCCGTGCCATGCCCATCAAAATCCCCGTCGCTCTGCCCGCCGCCGATGTCCTGCGCACCGAGGGCGTCATGCTGGTCAGCGAGGACGAGGCCACCCGTCAGGACATCCGCCCCCTGCGCATCGCGCTGGTCAATCTCATGCCCAACAAAATCCGCACCGAGACCCAGATCGCCCGCCTCATCGGCGCGACCCCCCTGCAAATCGAGCTGACCCTCGTGAAGATGGAAACCCACACCCCCCGCAACGCCCCCGCCGCGCACATGCTGTCCTTCTACGAAAACTGGTCCGACATCCGCGACCAGAAGTTCGACGGCATCATCGTCACCGGCGCGCCGATAGAGCTGCTCCCCTTCGAGGAGGTCGGCTACTGGTCCGAACTCTCCGCCATGTTCGACTGGACCACCACCAACGTCCACTCCCTGCTGTCGATCTGCTGGGGCGCACAGGCGGCGTTGAAGCACTTCCACAACGTCCCCAAACACGCCCTCGACCACAAGGCGTTCGGCGTCTTCCGCCACAAAAACCTCGACCCCGCCTCCCCCTACCTGCGCGGCTTCTCCGACGATTTCTCGATCCCCGTCTCCCGCTGGACCGAAACCCGCAAGCCCGACCTGCCCGCAGACGCGGACATGCGCGTGCTGATGGAGAGCGACGAGACCGGCATCTGCCTCCTCGCCGAACCCCCCGCCCGCCGCGTCTACATGTTCAACCACATCGAATACGACAGCACCTCGCTTCAGGAGGAATACCGCCGCGATGTCGAAAAGGGCGTTGCGATCAACTTCCCGCAAAACTACTTCCCCAACGACGACCCCGCCCGCGCCCCCGAAAACCGCTGGCGCAGCCACGCTCACCTGTTTTTCAGCAACTGGATCAACGACGTGTACCAGACAACCCCCTTTGACCTATCGGAGATCGGCCAATGAAAGGCTTCGCAAAACCCTTCGACGGTGAAATCTCCCGCTTCTACCGCGAAGACTTCCCCGCCGATCTGCGCAAACTGATCGAAACCGAAGACGACAAAGCCATCCTCGCGCCCGATTACCCCTACCGCAAACGCTGGAAGCGCACCGAATACGAGGACACGCTCGCCGATCTGCAAATCGAGCTGGCCAAGATGCAGCGCTGGCTGGTGGACAGCGACGAGCGCGTCGTGCTGGTGTTCGAGGGCCGCGACGCCGCCGGCAAGGGCGGTACGATCAAGCGGATGCGCGAAAACCTCAACCCCCGCGTCGCCCGCGTCGTTGCACTGGGCAAACCGACCGAGCGCGAGCGCGGCGAATGGTACTTCCAACGCTACGCCGCCCACCTGCCCACGGGCGGCGAGATGACGATCTTCGACCGCTCATGGTACAACCGCGCCGGAGTCGAGCCTGTCATGGGCTTTTGCACCCCGCAGCAAAACAAGCATTTCCTCAAACAAGCCCCCGAATTCGAGAACACCCTGATCGAGGACGGCGTGCGCATGGTCAAAATCTGGCTCACGGTTTCCCGCGCCGAACAGATGCGCCGTTTCCTGGAACGCGAATCCGACCCGCTCAAACACTGGAAACTCTCCCCCGTCGACGTGGCCTCGCTCGGCAAATGGGACGCATACTCCGCCGCCCGCACCAAAATGTTCGAGCGCACACACACCAAAACCGCCCCGTGGACCGTCATCCGCTCCGACGATAAACGCCGGGCAAGAGTCGCCGCCATCCGCGCCGTCCTCTCCGCATTGCCCTATGACGGCAAGAACAAGAAAACCGCTTGCGCGCCGGACCCTCTGATATGCGGCGCACCGGGCACACAGGGTGAAATGACATGAGGGGGGCTGGAAATCCTGCGCAATCTCTGCACAGTCTCGATTCATGACTGAACAATTCACGTCCTCCAAGCTGCGATTCTACCTCACCGAGCCTCAGCCGTGCCCGTACCTGCCCAACCGCGTCGAGCGTAAGATCTTCACGCCGCTGACGGGCAAGTATGCCGCCGACATCAGTGACGAGCTGTCGATCAACGGTTTCCGGCGCAGCCAAAACGTCGCCTACCGCCCGCAATGCCCCGGCTGCAATGCCTGTATCGCCACACGGATCGTCGCCAGCGCCTTCACCCCCTCCCGCCGGGACCGCCGCGTGATGCGCAAAAACGCGATCCTGCGCCGAGAGGTCAAACCCGCAATCGCGACCGAAGAACAATACCAGCTTTTCCGCCGCTACCTGACCGCCCGCCACGCCGAGGGCGGCATGGCGCAAATGGACGCCTACGACTACGCCTCCATGATCGAAGACAGCACGGTCCGCACCCAGGTTATCGAATACTGGGGCGACGACGAGGACGGCGACGATTCCCTGCAAGCCGTTTGCCTGATCGACGTGATGGCCGACGGCCTGTCGATGGTCTACAGCTTTTTCGACCCCGCCCGCGCCCGCGACAGCGTGGGCCGCTTTATGATTCTCGATCACATCGAAATCGTCAAAGCGCTGGAGTTAAAGCATGTCTATCTCGGCTACTGGATCGATGGATGCCGGAAAATGTCGTATAAAGTCGAATTTCCCTCCACCGAAATGCTGGTCGCAGGGCACTGGGTTCCGGCGACACCATAATGCCGTCGCCTATGGTTAACGGCGATTTCCGCGAGTAATAAATCCCGCAGCGGTCATGACTTTGAGGCCGGGTCTTTTCTTCATTTTATCGCGACGATGTAATCGCGGTCATCATTGTAACCAATTACTTAAAAATGTCGTCAGGTCGATATTTTGTGTCGCAGCGGAAGCTTACGGCTTGCCTGTTCGTTTTGATCGCCCTAAAGTCTCTACCGTAGGCGGATCGCTACGATCATGCTGACAAATAAGACATTCGTTATAAAGACGGTTAACCGGGAGACTGAAATGGAAAGACGCGCGTTTTTGAAAGGCGCTGCGATTGCTGGTGCGGCCGCACCACTCGCAGCCCCTGCATTCGCACAAGGAAAAGTGGAAATGTCGATCGTATCGACATGGCCACGGGATTTTCCGGGACTGGGCATAAGCGCCCAGCGCGTAGCGGCCCGTATTACAGAACTCACTGACGGTGAGATCGATGTTACATATTACGCCGCCGGTGAAAAAGTCGGCGCTTTCGACAGCTTTGACGAAGTCGCCGCCGGCAACTCGCAAGCATACATCGCCGCTGACTACTACTGGAAAGGCAAGCACCCTGGCTGGGCGCCTTTCACGGCTATTCCTTTCGGCCTCACCTACACCGAAATCGACGCATGGATTAAATATGCGGGCGGTCAGGAACTCTGGGACGAGCTTGCCGGCGATTTCGGCCTGAAGAACTTTGCTTGTGGCAACACGGGCGTTCAGATGGGTGGTTGGTTCAACAAAGAAATCAACAGCGCGGATGACCTTAAAGGTCTGAAAATGCGTATTCCCGGCCTTGGCGGCGACGTGATGTCGAAACTCGGCGCTTCGCCTGTTTCACTTCCCGGCGGTCAGATCTATGAAAACCTCGTATCGGGTGCGGTTGACGCGACCGAGTGGGTTGGCCCTTACAATGACTACTTCATGAAGTTCTATGAAGCGGCCAAGTATTACTACTGGCCTGGTATGCACGAGCCGGGTTCACAGCTCGCTCTGGGCATGAACGCGTCATGGTGGGGTGGTCTCTCGAAAACGCATCAGGCGATCATTCAGGCCGCCGCGAACGAGGAAAACGCCCGTCAGATGGCCGAGACAAACGCCAACAACGGTGTTTACCTCACCAAGCTGCTCGAAGAAAACGGCGTTGAACTGCGTGAGTTCAATGACGACGTTTACGACTCCTTCGGTGAAGCCGCTGAAGAAGTCATCGAAGAAGCCCGCGATCACAGCGAGCTTTCAGCCCGCATCTTCGACAGCACCCTCGCTGCGCGCACAGACATCGGCGGCTACATGGCCATTGCCGACGTTGCTTACAGCGTGAAGCGTAACCGCGTTGTCGGTATCGGCGATAACTGATCCGCTGGTTAATCATGCACCTGTTCGTGTGTGATTAACGGGTGGGGGAGCGGGGCTTGCCCGGCTCCCCCTGCAAAAACAATATAGTTTTGGGGGAAACGATGGCAGCAGCCGCATTTGCGACTGACGATACCGCAGGGTATGTCTATCAACCTGCTCCGGTGATCCGAATGATCGGCTGGGGTTCTTTGGCGGCGATGTTTGCCTTCCTCATTAACAACGTTCTGACATTCTGGTTCGACTGGCCCGGTCTCGCCCCCTTCTTCGGATGGCAGTCGAGCGGCGGTATCAACGTTTGGGCCTTTATCCAGCTTGCAATCCTGATCGGCGCGCTCGCTTTGGCGCTCAGATACGCCCTCACATCCAAAGATGTCCCCTTACGCGCCGATGCGCGGCGGGTTCACGGCTGGAACACCTTTTTCATCCGCGCAGCGTTCTGGGTCGTTTTACTCGTCGGTCTCGCCGACATGGTAATCTCCGCGCTGACAATCGAAAACGCGCTTGAAACCGTCTTTCCGCCTGATATCGCCAGCCAACTAGGCAAGCCCGTGTATCGCGGCACGTACATCCACGCACCGCTTGTGATCGTCGGTATCCTGATGGCAACCGTCACCAGAACGCTCGGCTTCTTATGGCTGGCCCTGCTCGTTGTGGCGGCGGAGTTGGGCATCGTCTTCACCCGCTTCGTGTTCTCTTATGAACAGGCGTATATGGGCGATCTGGTCCGTTTCTGGTACGCGGCCCTCTTCCTCTTCGCCAGCGCTTACACGCTCTACGAGGACGGCCATGTGCGGGTTGACGTGTTCTACGCCGGTTTCAGCCGCCGCAAGAAAGCTTTCGTCAACTCCGTCGGCTCGGTCCTGCTGGGCATGACCCTGTGCTGGACCGTCCTGCTCCTCGGCATGTGGAGTAAGGCGGCGATTATCAACAGCCCGATCCTCGCTTTCGAGATCACGCAGTCAAACACCGGCCTGTTCGTCAAATACTTCATGGCGGGCTTTCTGGCCGTGTTCGCAATCTCAATGATGATGCAGTTCGTCAGCGCGTTATTCGATGCCGCCGCTGACCGGCGCGGCGAACCCGGCGCGCGCGAGATCACCACCGAAATCACGCACTAAACCCACAGTCGCCCTGCGGGCGTGACCGAGAGGCTTCTGATGGAACTCTATTTTCTGGCACTTCTTGTGATCCTGATGGTGACGGCTCTGGCCTCCGGTTATCCGGTCGCTTTCGCCCTCCCCGGATCGGCAATCCTGTCCATCGCCATCGCCGCCGCTGCGGGGTATGTCGGCGAAGGCAACACAGACGCCTATTTCGCCGAGGGCGGTGGCCCGGTGCAGTGGTTGAGCGCGGGCGTGACCAACTTTCGCGGTATTTATTGGGAGGTCGAACGCGACACCCTGATTGCCATCCCGCTGTTCATCTTCATGGGCATCATGCTCCAGCGGTCAAAAATCGCCGAAGATCTGCTCATCACGATGGCACAGCTGTTCGGCCCCATCCCCGGCGGTCTGGGCATCTCGGTCGTGTTCGTGGGCGCTTTGCTGGCTGCCACAACGGGCATCGTCGGCGCGACAGTGGTCGCAATGGGCCTGATCTCACTGCCGGCCATGCTCAAACGCAACTACTCCCCGGCACTGGCCAGCGGCACGATCTGCGCATCCGGCACGCTGGGACAGATCATCCCGCCGTCCATCGTTCTCATCATTCTGGCCGATCAGCTGGCCAGCGCGGTCGATCAGGCGGGCACGGCGCGAAAGCTGCTGTATAAAGAATCCACCGGCGAATTGAGTATGCCCTCCGAGTTCGGGGTCATCTCCACCAGTGCGGGAGACATGTTTCTCGGTGCATTCATTCCCGGCCTCCTGCTCGTCGCCCTCTACATGCTCTTCATCCTGATTTTTGCACTGCTGCGCCCGAAATACGCACCGGCAGTGCATTACGAAGGCAAGTTTGACGCGGGCTTCTGGGGGCGTGTTTTCATCACCCTCGTCCCACCCCTCGCCCTGATTTTCCTCGTCCTCGGCTCGATCATCGCCG
This sequence comes from uncultured Neomegalonema sp., assembly GCA_937944035.1. Taxonomy (GTDB): domain Bacteria; phylum Pseudomonadota; class Alphaproteobacteria; order Rhodobacterales; family Rhodobacteraceae; genus JAHDDY01. The sequence goes on from CALDZQ010000361.1 coordinate 7,992, forward strand.
GGATTGCGACCGTGAACCAAGCGGGCGCAATCGGTGCGGCGGGCGCGATGATTATGGCGGGCTACCGCCTCAAGCAAGGCTCAGTATTGGCCTTCGCCCCCGCAATTCTGGCTTTGCTGTCGATGGCGGCGATTATTTATATCACCGGAAACTACAACACCAATATCAAGGCCATCGCGACACCTGAAGATGCCTTCGGCGTCAAAGCGGCGGGTATTGCAGTCGGTGTTTTGATCTTCGCGTTGATCTGGAGCGGCTGGCGGGTGTTCCGCGTGGAGGACACGCTGCGGGGCGTGATGATCGAGACGGCAAAGACAACCTCGCTCGTCTTTATCATCCTGCTCGGCGCGGCAATGCTGACCTCCGCTTTCCGTGCCTTCGGCGGTGAGGAGCTGGTTAAAGAGTTTCTCCTGACATTGCCGGGTGGTTTCTGGACACAGTTCATCATCGTTATGATCGTGGTCTTCCTCCTCGGCTTCTTCCTCGATTTCATCGAGATTGCCGTGGTCGTCGTGCCCATCGTTGCCCCGATCCTGCTGGCCGATCCATCTGCCAACGTCACGGCTGTGTGGCTTGGTGTGATGATCGGATTGAATATCCAGACCAGCTTCCTGACGCCGCCCTTCGGCTTTGCCTTGTTCTACCTGCGCGGTGTTGCACCGCCATCGGTCAAGACAACGCAGATTTACAAAGGCGTCGTCGTCTTTATCGGTTTGCAGCTTTTGGCGCTTGGCATTGTCGGGATGAACCCGTCGCTGGTCAACTATCTGCCACAGCGGTTGTCGCTGACTTCCGAAAACGCGCCGCCGCCGCTGAACCCGTCGCTGCAATATTGCATGGAGGACTTTGTCTCCGGCGAATTTGCCAGCCGTGGTGATGCGCTGCGCGGGTCGATTTCAAAAGCTTCCGCACTCGATTTCTCCTATCTGCCGAAAGACTTGCAGAAGGATCTCGACAAAAGCTTCGAGTCCGCAGCAGCGACCTTCACCGCGATGGAAAACATTGATGCGGCAGAGGTTGATGTGGCTGAAAAAGCCGACGCATATCGTCCGCTGCATCAGGAAGTGCGCAGCTTGACCCGTCAGATCAAGCGCATCACGCTTGAGCTGGACGAGTTGGAAACCGACCTCCGGCGCGCCGATGAGGGCAGCAGTCAGGCCAAGTACTACGCCGAAGAGATCGCGCATCTGGAGCAGGAGAAAGCCGCACTTGAGGCGAAAATCCCTGCCGAATGGGACGGGGAGCATGAGACTTTCAAGGTCATGACCCAAACCGAGACCAAAGCGCGGGCGCTCTACCGCCGCTCTGCTGACAACGCCTATAAGCCTGTTGAGGAGGCGATGAACATCATCAACGATGCCGATGTGCTCGCCGAAAACCGGGCTGTTCTGGAAGCAGTCCGTGCTGACATCGCCAGCTTCGATAAGGACACCGCGAACGAGCGCTTGAAGGAGGCCGAGCGTTTGGTCGGTCGGGCACAGGGTGCGGGCGACATCCGCTCACTCCTGAGCAAAGCGCGTCGTGAATTCCGCCGCACTCCGGACATCGAAAAGGCGACCGGTTTTGTTGACGAGGCGCTGGCGCAGTTCGAGAACGAAGTCGAATGGCGCAGCAAAGCGAAGGCGGAACTGCTGCCTGACCTCGCTGAATACCGCGCAGCGATTGCAAACACGATCGGCCTGCGTCAGCAGTCAAAGCTGCCGCGTGAACAGGCGCTTTATGTCGCCTCGTGCAGTGCGAACCACAGAGACATTTCGCTGAGTTTCTAAGCGTTCGCCCCAAGAAGACGCGAAAAGGGCCGGACTTTTGTCCGGCCCTTTGCTATTGCAGCGACAAGAGTATGCGCAGAACAGATGGAATTCCGATGACACACCCCATCCACATTATCGGCGGCGGCATGGCGGGCTGCGAGGCGGCATGGCAAGCGGCATCGCTGGGCGCGAAAGTCATCCTGCACGAGATGCGCCCCGAACGCGAAACCCACGCGCACCAGACGGACGGCCTCGCTGAACTGGTCTGTTCAAACTCGTTCCGGTCAGACGATCACGAAACAAATGCCGTCGGCCTTTTGCACCACGAGATGCGTCAGGCGAACTCGATCATCATGGCCACCGCCGATAAGCATTCCCTGCCTGCCGGGGGTGCGCTCGCGGTTGATCGCGATGGTTTCTCTCAGGCCGTCACCGCCACCCTTGCCGCCCATCCCAACATTACGTTGGAGCGCGGTGAGGTTCAGGGTTTGCCACCCGCTGAATGGGAAAATGTCATCATCGCCACCGGCCCGCTGACCTCTCCCGCATTGGCCGAGGCGATTGCGGCACGGACGGGCGCGGAAAGTCTCGCCTTCTTCGACGCAATCGCCCCGATCATCTATGCCGAGAGCGTTGATCTCAGTAAGGCGTGGTTCCAATCGCGCTACGACAAAGGTGAGACAGAAGCCGACCGCACCGCTTATCTCAACTGCCCGCTGACCCGCGAGCAATACGAGGGCTTCATCGACGCGCTGCTGGCCGCTCCCAAGACAGAATTTAAAGACTGGGAGAAAGACACGCCCTATTTCGAGGGCTGTCTGCCGATTGAAGTCATGGCCGAGCGGGGCCGCGAGACTCTGCGCTTTGGCCCGCTCAAGCCCGTCGGCCTCACCAACGCGCACCAGCCTGACATCAAAGCCTACGCCGTCGTGCAGCTGCGCCGCGAAAACGCGCTTGGTACGCTGATGAACCTCGTCGGCTTCCAAACCAAGATGAAGCACGGCGCACAGGTTGAGGTGTTGCGCACGATACCGGGCTTGGAGAATGCCGAATTTGCGCGGCTGGGCGGCATCCACCGCAACACTTTCATCAACAGCCCCGAATTGCTGGACGGCTCCATGCGCCTCAAAGCCGAGCCGCGCCTGCGTTTCGCGGGCCAGATCACGGGCGTCGAGGGCTATGTTGAATCGGCGGGT
>CALDZQ010000362.1 GCA_937944035.1 uncultured Neomegalonema sp.
ACCGTCGAAAGAGCCATAGGGCGGCTCAAGGACTGGCGAAGAGTCTGCACCAGATACGACAAACGCGCAGACGTCTTCTTGTCAGCAGTGCTTCTCGCAGCAACAATCATATGGTGGACCTGATTGAGTCCTGAGCCTAGACCATCCTGAACGACATTAGACTTATGCACGTTCCGCCCGCTTGGTGTCGCTCAAGGGGTGTGGCAGGCGCTCAAGCATTTCTTTGGGGCAAATCTGCCAGAACTTGCCGACATGGCGCTCCCATTCGTGCAGCATATCCGCGCCCAGCGGGCTGTCCGTCTCGGCGACATGGCGCTCGATCAGGGATTTGAGAACCCCCTCCCAATGCGCGCTTTCGATCCGCACGGGGATGACCATCTCATCGTTCAGATGATCGATCAGCGTCTCGCCCGCGTCATAGACAAACGCCATCCCGCCGGACATGCCCGCCCCGAAATTGTCGCCCGTGGCCCCCAGCACAACAACGGTTCCACCCGTCATATACTCGCAGCCGTTCGAGCCGATGCCCTCCACCACGGTCGTCGCACCGGAGTTTCGCACCGCAAACCGCTCGCCGCCCTGCCCCGACGCGAACAGATACCCCGCCGTCGCCCCGTACAGGACGGTGTTGCCGATGATGGTGTTCTCATGCGGCACAAGGGTTGAGCCAAGCACCGGACGCACCACAACGGTTGCACCCGACAAGCCCTTGGCCACATAGTCATTGGCATCGCCGAACACCATCAGCTTGACCCCCGGCGCGGCAAACGCCCCAAGAGACTGGCCCGCCGTTCCGGTCAGCTTGATCGTCAGGTGGTCTTCGGCGAGATCATTGTTCATGCCGAACCGCTGCACGATGTGCGAGCTGACCCGCGTGCCGATGGTCCGCTGGACGTTCTCGACACTGTAGGACAGCTGCATTTTCTCGCCATGCTCGAAAAACGGCTGCGCGTCGTTGATAATCTGCGCATCCAGCGTGTCAGGCACGACGGTACGCGGGCGATTGCGGTCCAGCTTGATCGTCGCCGCCCCGTCCGCCGCCGGCTCGTCCACCCGCACCAGCATCGGGTTCATATCCAGATCGTCGAGGTGATCGTGGCCACGGCTGACCTGGGTGAGCAGATCGGTCCGGCCAATCGCCTCCTCCAGCGAACGCAGGCCAAGCGATGCAAGGATTTCCCGCACCTCCTCGGCGATGAACGAGAACAGGTTGACGACCTTGTCCGCGTTGCCGGAGAATTTCGCGCGCAGATCAGGGTCTTGCGTGCAGACGCCGACGGGACAGGTATTCGACTGGCACTGGCGCACCATGATACAGCCCATCGCGACCAGCGCCGCCGTGCCGACGCCGTATTCCTCGGCCCCCATCATCGCCGCCATGACGATGTCACGCCCCGTGCGCAAGCCGCCATCGGTCCGCAAGGTCACGCGGTCGCGCAGCTTGTTGAGCGAGAGCACCTGATGCGCTTCGGTCAGGCCCATCTCCCACGGCAGGCCCGCGTATTTGATCGAAGTCTGCGGCGACGCGCCCGTGCCGCCGTTATGTCCCGCGATCAGGATGATGTCGGCCTTGGCTTTCGCCACTCCCGCCGCAATCGTGCCAACGCCGGAGGAGGCGACCAGTTTGACCGTGACCTTGGCTTTCGGGTTGATCTGCTTAAGATCGTAAATCAGCTGCGCAAGGTCTTCGATCGAGTAGATGTCATGGTGCGGCGGCGGCGAAATCAGCGTGACGCCAGGGGTCGAATGGCGCAGCTTTGCGATCATCTCGGTGACTTTGAAGCCGGGCAACTGGCCGCCTTCGCCGGGCTTTGCACCCTGCGCGACCTTGATCTCCAGCTCGTCACAATTATTCAGGTATTCCGCCGTCACGCCGAAACGGCCCGACGCAACCTGTTTGATTTTCGCCATCCGGTTCGCGCCATCCTTCGGACGCTCCGCGAATTTCGGGTCTTCACCGCCCTCGCCGGAATCGGACTTCGCGCCGATGCGGTTCATCGCAATCGACAGCGTCTCGTGGGCCTCTTGGGACAGCGCACCAAGGCTCATGCCCGGCGTGACGAACCGCTTGCGGATCTCGGTGATCGAGGACACTTCGGACAGCGGGATCGGCGCGCCGGCGGGTTTGAAGCCCAGCAAATCACGCAGATGAATCGGCGGCAATTTATGCAGCCCCGCACTGTAGCGCTTGAACGCCTCGTAGCTGTTCGTGTCGCAAGCCTTCTGCATCAGGTGCAGCAATTCCGCCTGCCACGCATGGTTCTCGCCATTGCGGCGGAATTTGTAGAACCCACCGATAGGCAGCGCGATTACGTCCTCATCAAACGCCCGCTTATGGAGCTGAACGGTCTTTTTCTTGATGCCCGAAATCCCGATTCCGGAGATGCGGCTCGGCATACCGGGGAAGAATTCCGCAACCAGCGCACGGCTGAGGCCAACGGCCTCGAAGTTACAGCCGCCACGATAACTCGACACCACCGAAATCCCCATTTTCGACAGGATTTTCAGCAGGCCCGCGTTGATCGAGGCGCGGTAGTTTTCCAAGCATTGGCTGAGCGTGAAATCGCCCAACAGCCCGCGCTCGTGGCGGTCGCGAATGGATTCTTCGGCCAGATAGGCGTTCACCGTCGTCGCCCCGACACCGATCAGCACCGCGAAATAATGCGGGTCAATACACTCGGCAGACCGGACATTCAGCGAGCAGAACGTGCGCAAGCCCTGTTTCACCAGCCAGCTATGGACCGCGCTGGCCGCCAAAATCATCGGGATCGCGGCATTGTCGGCATCGACATGCTCATCGGTCAGCACGATATGGCCGACGCCGGAACGGATCGCTTCTTCGGCCGTCACCCGCAGCTTTTCAATCGCGTCGCTCAGCGCGCGCTGCCCGCCATCAGCAGGAAAGACGCAATCGATCACCCGCACTTGATCGCGAACGGCTTTGCTCATCGCATAATATTCGCCATTGAGAACGACTGGGCTTTCGAGGGTCAGGATTTCGGTTTGCGAGCTGTCCTGATCGAGTACGTTCTTCAGATTCCCAAACCGTGTTTTCAGGCTCATCACCCGATGCTCGCGCAAGGGGTCGATGGGCGGGTTCGTGACCTGCGAGAAGTTCTGCCGGAAGAAATGCGACAGCGGGCGGTATTGGTCCGACAGCACGGCAATCGGCGTGTCATCGCCCATCGAGCCGAGCGCTTCTTTGCCGTCCTCCGCCATCGGGTGCAGCGTCGCTTCCAATTCT
>CALDZQ010000363.1 GCA_937944035.1 uncultured Neomegalonema sp.
GACATCGCCGTTGTGATCACTTTGCGATCTTCAACACTTGGTCTGGTTGACTCTGCCATCGTGATAATTCCCGTCTTAAAAATAGTACCGCTCTGTCGCGACACACTTTGTTAAGCCGGGCAAATGAGAAAAGTTCCGCGATGTGGGATGGAAAAATTTCAAATCAAGGTTTGAAATTTTAATTTTCCAACACAGATCACCTGCAACACGTTGTAATTAAGAATTAAATTAGACTTCCATCATATGCGAAAATTTTTCCACTTTTTTTGCTGTCAGTTTTGTTGAGAACCTCAAGCATCCGGTTCGCGGCGTATTGCGGGGTGAAAAGTTTTCCTTCCTGAACGTTCGTCTGAAAGGGTTCGGACAAGGCGGTATCAACGGTTCCGGGATGCAAGCCGATAAAGAGCGCGGTCGGATTTGTGCGGGCAAGCTCGATGGAGAATGTTCGGATCACCATATTAAGCGCGGCTTTTGACGCACGGTAAGAAGCCCAGCCTCCAAGCCGGTTATCATCGATGCTGCCAACCCGGGCCGAAAGAGCGGCGAGCGCGCTTTTGCGGCCCTTTGCGAGATTTGGCAAAACATGCTTTGCGATCAGGGCCGGGGCGACGGTGTTGATGTCATAAACCCGGCGCATGGCTTGCGGATCGAGTTGCCGCCACGTTTTTTCAGGCTTTATCGCCCCGCCCTCGTGCAAAATACCGATGGCGATAATGACCAGATCGAGCGGGCCGTTTGCGCTAATTTCAGAGACGGTACGCGCAAGTTGGGCTTCGTCGAGCGGGTCGCAGTGTGACGGGATGACTTTGTCTGCGCTTGGCTGGACGGGCCGACGGGAGATCGCGTGGACCTGACCAACGGCATTCGCGCCCGCGAGGCTTTCGACGAAAGCCCGCCCGATTCCGCCGGATGCGCCGAATACAGCGGTATTGAGATTTGTGCCGAAGCTGTCCAGTTCCATGAGGCGTAGATAATCCGTGCAAGGGCCGGGTCAAATCGCGACGCATGATAGGGAGAGACAGTTTTCCCTATAGCCAATCCCGGCGTATTGAGAGATTCTGCGCAAGTGATTTTATAAAGGTGACTGAAATGTCCTACACGCTTTTCATCGGTGATCGTTCCTATTCCAGCTGGTCCATGCGCGGCTGGTTGATGCTGGAAGCGTTCGGGATACCCTTCATATCCAAGCTTGTACCGATGTATTCTGACGCCTTCACGCAAATGCAAACGGATCATCATCCGGCCCGCACTGTGCCCAGCTTGCGCATTGATGAGGGCGGTGAAACGGCGATGGTTTGGGAGAGTCTGGCGATTGCCGAGACGCTGGCCGAGCGGCATCCCGATGCGGGACTGTGGCCGGAGGGAATGACGGCACGGGCGGCGGCGCGGGCGCTTTCAGGCGAAATGCACGCGAGTTTCCACGCCCTGCGGGACCGGCCCAGCATGAATTTACGACGGCGCTATGATGGTTTTGAGCCAACAGAAGCCGAGGCCGCAGATGCGGAGCGGGTGCAGGAATTATGGGCATGGTCGCTGGACAAATTTGGCGGACCGTATCTTGGCGGCGCTGATTTTACCGCAGTGGATGCGATGTATGCACCTGTCGTAACGCGCTTTGTCACCTACGGTTTCCCGCTGGATGCCACCGCGCGCGCCTATGTGGAGACGATATACGCGCACCAGAGTTTCCGCCGCTGGCACGCGATGGCGGATGCCGATCCGCGCGTTTTGGACCGGTACGATCTCGATCTGCCGTCCGCTGAAAATACAGGCACACCGCGCGTGCCGCCTCTGTCAGCCGCCGTTTACGAAGGGGGTGCAGGCGAGGCGATTAATGCGGAATGTCCCTATTCGGGTAAATCGATACGCGCAGACAGTCTTGCGAAAATTGACGGGAAGATCGTGGGCTTTTGCAATACGTTCTGCCGCGATAAATCGGTGGCGGATGCGGCGGCCTGGCCGGATTTGATGGCGCTGCTGCACCCGCAAGCTTGATTAATCGCACGCGGCGACAATCTTGACTGGATCGAGTAATTTTCAAGGACCGCTTATGTTAGATCGCATTACCGCTTTTTTCGGCTCGGTTGCGCCCGCCAAAACAACAAATGACCCGACGGGAAAGCTCGCCCTCGCCGCATTGATGGTTGAGGCCGCGCGCCGGGACGGGGCGTATGAGGCGGCAGAACGGGATGCAATCCTGCGCATTCTGACAATCGGGCACGGGCTGGGGGGTGCGGAGGCCGCCTCTTTACTGAATGATGCGGAGACAGCACAGGAAAACGCCGTCGACCTGTTCCGGTTCACCCACAGCCTGAAAGAATCCACGCCCTTCGATGACCGCGTCGCGATTATCGAGGATCTTTGGGAGGTTATCCTCTCTGACGGCGACCGTGATAAAAACGAGGACAGCCTGATGCGCAGCGTCTGCGGATTACTGGGCGTGCGCGACAGCGACAGCGGACTTGCCCGGCAGCGTGTTGAAGAGCGCTTGATGGCTCAAACCGAGCGCGGATGACTGTAATCACACGATCAGCGGGTCGCGTGGTATATTCACCTCTCCGGAAATCAGTCCGGCGATTATCCTGCGGCAATGTGCGCGCGAAAGATCGCAATCAGTTGCTCTCACTGCGCATTTCGTTCTTGCTCTTACATCGCGCAATCGCTAGGGAAAAAGTGTTCTGAGAGACGTGGCTGGACGACATCCCGGCTACCGCCAATCAAAGCGCCACACGATGGCTTTTTATAACGCTTTTTCAAGGAGATACCGATGTCGATTACGCCAGAGCGCAAACAGGAACTGATTAAAGAGTACGGGATCAAAGAAGGCGATACCGGCTCACCGGAAGTTCAGATCGCAATCCTGACCGAGCGCATCACCAATCTGACCGAGCACTTCAAGACCAACAAACACGACAATCACTCCCGTCGCGGTCTGCTCAAAATGGTCAGCCAACGCCGTAAACTGCTCGATTACGCACGCGGCAAGGATGAAGAGCGCTACCAGACGCTGCTCAAGAAACTCAACATCCGTAAATAAGTCATTCAAAGCGCGCCAAAACGGCGCGCTTTGCTTATCCGCCCTGTCGTTCCAGACCCTGCGCGGGCGGATATATCCAGGGTCAGACCCCGCGCCAGAAGCGCTTTGGGTCATCTGCACAAACACAGGGTTTGTGCAGCCGTGGACCGGGAAGGCCCCGGCCACTTACGCAAGGAAGAACAAATGTTCGATACAATCCGCAAGGAAGTTCAATGGGGGGATGAGACGCTCATCCTCGAATCCGGTCGTGTTGCCCGTCAGGCCGACGGTGCAGTGCTGGCCACACTCGGTGAGACCACAGTTCTCGCCGCTGTCACATTCGCGAAAACGCAAAAACCGGGGATGGATTTCTTCCCGCTGACGGTTCACTATCAAGAGAAATACTACGCTGCGGGTAAAATTCCCGGCGGCTATCTCAAGCGCGAAGCGCGCCCGTCCGATCATGAGACGCTCACATCGCGCCTGATCGACCGCCCGCTGCGCCCGCTGTTTATCGACGGCTTCAAGAACGAAACGCAGGTCATCTGTACCGTGATGTCTCACGATCTTGAGCATTCACCGGATATGCTGGCAATGGTTGCCGCCTCTGCCGCGCTGACCATCTCCGGCGCGCCTTTCCTCGGCCCCATCGGCGGTTGCCGTGTCGGCCTGGTGAATGGCGAATACACGCTGAATCCATCTAAAGAAGACCTTGTTGACAGCAAGCTCGATCTTATCATGGCTGGCACACGCGACGCGGTTATGATGGTTGAATCCGAAGCGCAGGAGCTTTCGGAAGACGAAATGCTCGGCGCGGTTATGTTCGGCCACAAAAGTATCCAGCCCGTAATCGATTGCATCATCGATCTTGCGGAAGCCTGCGCCAAGGAGCCGTTTGAAGTTGTCAAAGCAGACAATTCAGCGCTGATGGAAAAAGCGCGCGGTATCGTCGAAGCACCGCTGCGCGACGCTTTCTCTACCCTTGATAAGCAAGAGCGCACCGGCAAAGTTTCCGCCGCAAAGCAAACGCTTCTCGACGGCCTCACCGATGAGGAAAAAGAGAACGGCAGCGCCGTCTCCGACGTGTTCAAATCGCTCGAAAAGGAAATCGTGCGCGGCGACATCGTCAAGACAGGCAAACGCATTGATGGCCGCGACCTGACCACGGTTCGCCCGATTGAGTCCCATGTCGGCATTCTGCCACGCACCCACGGCTCTGCACTGTTCACGCGCGGCGAGACGCAGGCGATGTGTGTAACGACACTCGGCACAGGCGACGACGAACAACGCATCGATGCGCTCGACGGTGATTTCCGCGAACGCTTCCTGTTGCACTACAACTTCCCTCCCTACTCGGTCGGTGAAGCGGGCCGCTTTGGCCCCCCCGGACGCCGCGAAGTCGGCCACGGCAAGCTCGCATGGCGCGCGCTTCACGCTGTCCTCCCTGCCGCCACGGACTTCCCTTACACGATCCGCATCGTGTCGGAGATCACCGAATCCAACGGTTCGTCCTCGATGGCATCCGTCTGTGGCGGTTCGCTGTCGATGATGGATGCGGGCGTACCGCTGATCCGTCCGGTAGCGGGTGTTGCAATGGGTCTCATCCTTGAGAAATCCGGCGAGTTCGCTGTCCTGACCGACATCCTCGGCGATGAAGATCACTTGGGCGATATGGACTTCAAAGTGGCCGGTACCGAAGTGGGCATCACCTCGCTCCAGATGGATATTAAGGTCACGGGCATAACTGAAGACATCATGAAGCAGGCTCTTGAGCAGGCGCATGGTGGCCGGAACCACATCCTCGCTGAAATGGCAAAAGCGCTCAGCGCTGGCCGCGAAGAGTTCTCCGCACACGCTCCGCGCATCGAAACGCTGCAAATTGCAACGGATAAAATCCGCGAAGTGATCGGTTCGGGCGGCAAGGTTATCCGTGGTATCGTGGAGGAATCCGGCGCGAAAGTCGACATTAACGACGACGGCATCATCAAAATCGCCTCGTCCAATGCCGAACAGATCGCCAAAGCCAAGAAGATGATTATGGCCATCGCGGCCGAACCTGAAGTTGGTGAGATCTACGAAGGCAAAGTCGTGAAAGTCCTCGACTTCGGTGCATTCGTGAACTTCTTCGGCCCGAAAGACGGCCTCGTCCATGTCAGCCAAATGACCAATGATCGCGGCGCAAAGCCAACCGATTACGTCAAAGAAGGCGATACGGTTTGGGTCAAGCTAATGGGCTTCGATGATCGCGGCAAAGTCCGCCTCGGCATGAAAACCGTCGACCAGAAGACCGGTAAAAAGATGACGGAAGAGTAATCCTTCCCGATCTTAAAAAAAATCAGGCTCCCCACAGCGATGCGGGGAGCCTTTTTTATATCAGTTCACGGGAACCAAAACCTCGTTCCGGCGCATGAACCCCGGTGTGAACGGATCGTTATAATACGCATAAGTCGGCGTATCCCTGGGCGTCAAACCTTGCGCATCCATCCACACGACAAGCCGTGCTTCCTGTTCGGCGATAAGCGCATCATTCGCCACACCGCTGAATTTGACCGCAGCCATGCGGCGCGGTGGCAAAGTCTCCAACCGCACCTGTGCTCCCGCAGGCTTGGGCAGCGTTTCCAGAGTATATTCGGAAGGCATAATAAAGCGCACGACCCATTCGCCGCCCTCGCCGGAAGTTTGCGTCACCGGGGCCGTCATCGCGATTTTCTCCCCCGCCCGCTCCTTGGCGAAGATATATCCCGCCAGAGGCCCGAAACCTGCCGAAACCGCCTGCTGCCGCGCCCCGGTCGTCGTCACCTCGGCCACCACTTGCTCGGCATAGTCACGCAACTCGAAATCGCCATCGAGGCTGACGCTCTCATAGGGTGGTTTCTCCACGGAATTAGCGGCCAAGAGCGCACCACATCCCGCCAAAAGAAGCACACCGACAAGGCCGCCCGTTATCCATAGCATTTTCATCGCTCAATCCTGTTTGTAATTTCATACAGGATATTTAGTACGCAAAAGCCGGATCGGTAGGTCTACGCTATCTTCTGCGCCAGCCACTGGGCGAAATCGTAGTTCGGGCGCTCCAGATGTGACAACGGACCGGGTTGTGACAAGCCGGAGCATAAGCCATTGTAAACACGCTCGGTACAGCCCTTATCCTCGACGTTCACCTCGTCAAGCAACGCTTTTACCTGCGCCAGATATTCCGGCGCTTTGGGGTCATCGGCGAAATCCGGTGAAAATCCGCCGCCGAAGACGATCCGCACTTTCGCCGGCCCTTGCGGGTGGAGCGATAAATACCAGAAATAGCCGGGCGTCAGCGTAATCATCAGGCTGGGATAAATCGTCAGCAGAAAGGTTGTTCGCCGCAAATCGCCTTTGATTTTGATATTCTGCGGGTGCGCCACGGCAATGGGCAGCTTGTCGGCATCTTTCAAGATCGTATGATAATTGAAGGCCGGATGGCTGGGCGGGCAGACCATTTCATCCAGTTTTGACAAGCCACCGATTGTGCCGGCATGACAGACTGGCAGATGGTAGCTTTCCATAAAATTCTCGGCCAGCACTTTCCAATTCGTATCCCACACATGGGTCTCACGGAAACTCTGGCGATAATCTTCCATCCCGAAATCAGCGATCATGCTCTCCAGATCACGCAACTGATCGCGCAACGGCGGAGCGTCCGCATTCAATGTGACCATGACCCAGCCGAGCCATTCCTCACAGCGGATTTCAGGCAAGCGCATTCCATCCTTGCAGAACCCTTCATTCTTGCTCATCGCGGCCGCGCCCCGCAAAGTGCCGTCGAGATTATAGGTCCAGCCGTGGTAAGGGCAGGTAATATTGCGCGCGTTTCCGTCACCGTGCAGCAAAGTCGACATTCGGTGCAGACAGACATTCGATTGCGCGCGCAAAGCGCCATCAGCATCGCGCAGCACCATGATCGGCTGCCCGGCCAACTCGTATGTGATGTAATCTCCGGCAGATTTCAGCGCATCGCTTCGCCCCACGCAGGCCCATTCCTTGCGGAAGATATTTTCAAGTTCCAGGTCGCAGAATGCTTGGGATGTATACACGCTCTTCGGCATCGCCATCGCGTCCTCAAACGGTCGCGCCACATTGGCCTTCAGTTCGGCGACCGGATCAAGCGTGGGGTTTTGGTAGGTCATGATTCCTCCGGATCTCAACTATAGGGGTCCATCGCGTCGCGCAGGCCGTCGCCGAGGAAGTTAAACGCGAGAACAACCAGCATAACAGGAATCATCGCGCTGGCCACCCACGGGTAAAACTCCACAACCGTCAGGTTTTGCGCATCGTTCAGCATCACGCCCCAACTAACCGCAGGCGGTCGCAGGCCGAGGCCCAGGAACGACAGCGCCGTCTCACCCAGGATCATCGACGGGATCGATAGTGAGGCGCTGACAACGATGTGGCTCATAAAGTTCGGGATCAGATGTGTGCGGATCACCCGCGTTGGTTTGGCTCCGATCAACTCCGCCGCGCGCACGAATTCCTCTTCACGCAGGCTCAGCAGCTTTGACCGCACCGCCCGTGCCAGCCCCGGCCAATCGAGCAGGCCGAGGATGATCGAGATCATAAAGAACACCGCCACCGGCGACCATTGCGGCGGGACCGCCGCTGACAGCGCCAGCCATATCGGCAACTCCGGCAAACTTCGGATCACCTCGATCATGCGCTGCACGGTGGCATCGATCCAGCCGCCAAAATACCCCGCCAAACCGCCCAAGCTGATGCCGATCAGCAGCGAAATAGCGATCCCGATCAACCCCACCGTCAGCGAAATACGTGCGCCGTAGACCAGCCGCGAAAAAACATCCCGCCCCAGACGGTCCGCGCCAAGCAAGAAGAACGTCCCGCCTTCAGCGGGGCAGACGATATGGGTATCTGCCTCGAACAAACCCCAGAAGCGGTATTCATCGCCGGAACAAAAAAACCTCAATTTCTGGGGTGTTGAGCGGTCCTGAACGTAGTCCCACTTGAAATTTTCAAGGTCCGGCTCCGCTGTCAGCGGGTAGACGAACGGTCCGATAAACTCGCCCTCATGCATGAAATGAACGCCTTGAGGCGGGGCGTAGAGGAAATCCGCCTGCCGCTCATTCGCTCCGTATGGTGCGATCAGCTCGACAAATGGCAAACACAGATACAAAAAGGCCAAAAACAACGCCGAAATCACCGCCAGCTTGTGTCTGAAAAACCGCCGCCGGATCAATTTTCCCGTCGGCATGTCCAATTCAGGCCGCGCTCCGCCGGTGTCGGCATCCGCATCAGGATCATAGGGCGTCGGGTCGACATAATGCTCATCCATCCGGCTCATTGCCTGCGCCCTCCGAACCGGATACGCGGATCAAGAACCGCCAGCAGAATATCGGAAATCAACATCCCGACCAGCGTAAGCGCCGAGACGAACAACAGGATAAATCCGGCTAGATATTGATCCTGCGCCCTCAGTGCCGCCAGCAAATCAGGGCCGAGCGTCGGCAGACTCAAAACAACCGAAACAAGGACGGACCCGCTGACCAACGAGGGTAGCAGGTTTCCAATGTCGGCCACAAACGGGTTCAAAGCCGCCCGCAACGGATATTTCGCAACCCGCTTGAACGGCGACAATCCCTTGGCCTTCGCGGTTGCCACATACGGCTTTCCCAACTCATCCAGCAGGTTCGCGCGCAGTCGCCGGATCATCGACGCCGTGCCCGCCGTGCCAATAACAATCGTCGGAATAATCAGATGCGCGAGGATCGATTGCAGCTTTGCAAAGCTCATCGGCTCGCCCTCGAACGCCGGGTCCATAAGCCCGCCGATGGGCAGATTCAGGTATTGCTGACCGTAATACAGCAGGATGAGCGCCAGCAAAAAGTTAGGCGTTGCAAGACCGATATAACCGATGATTGCGATAAAATAATCCAGCCAACTGCCTGCCTTGACAGCCGCAATCGCGCCCAACGGCAAGGAAACCGCGTAGATAAACAGCAGCGCCGCAAGGTTGACAACGACTGTCAGCCACAGGGATTCACCCAATACGTCACTGACGGGCGCATCAAACTCGAACGACCATCCATAATCGCCTTGTAGCAGCCCCGAAAACCCGTCCGGCCCCGGCATCGCGCCCAGCCAGATCAGATATTGCCGCCATAACGGCTGATCGAGCGAATATTGTGTGCGCAAAAACTCCGCCCGCGCGACTGACGCCGCTTCACCTTGCGCCCGCAACTCCGCAATCTGGTTCGACAGCGCGTCACCGGGGGGCAGATTTATGATGACGAAAATCAATGCCGACACCACGAGCAGCGTCAGCACCATCGTCAAAAACCTGCGAAAAAGGTAAAAGATCATTCTTTAGCCAGCCCCGCAGAATTGACAGGCGCATCGTCAAACCAGAATTCATCCATCCGGTGTACACCAAATTGCGCCCCCGGCTCCCAGGCATAAAGCCCTTCCTGCGGCACATTATGCAGGCGCTTGCTGACCACCACGGGCTGCGGCGCTTGCGAGACAATGCCGATGATGAATTGCTCCTCAGAGTGGATCGTCAGCATTTCACGCCAGATTTTCTCGCGGTCCACAGGCCGATACCAATCGTCAATGCCAGACCGCCACAGCTTATATAACTCCAGCAACCGGCTTGCGGCGGGCATGACGGGCGGCTCGCCATTGGCCCCCATTGTCTCGGAGAATTGCCCCCATTTCGGCCAGATCAATGTCGATTGCATCGTCGGCGCCAGCTCTGCCGGGGAAAGTGACGCCGTCGGCACGCCCATATCCCAGCCGCTCCAAGCGGTCATCATGGTTTGACCCGCATAGCTGCGATTGCGCAGAATATCGCGATCAGACGGGCGGACGAGAACGCCAACCCCGATCTCACGCCATGTCTCACCGACCAGTTGTAGCGCGTCCACTTCCTCGGCCCGCTCTCCCGCCGTCTCGATGATAATCTGCACGGGGCGGCCACCGGGCAGCAACCGGATGCCATCTCCACGCCGTTCGGTCAGCCCCAATTCATCCAGCAAGGCGTTTGCTTTTTCGGGGTTAAACTCGGACCAGGCTTTCGCCAGCTCAGCGGAATAAAGCGGGCTGGAGGGCAACGCCGCGTTTCCGACCTCGCGGGCCAAGCCGAAATAGAGGGTTCGATTGATAATCCGGCGATCGATCCCCATCGACAGCGCCCTGCGGAAACGCCTGTCTTGCAAGAGCGCTCGCCATTCCCGGTCGATATGGTTCAGGTTCGGATACAACGCGATATGCGACGCGGACCCGCTGGGCCATAGCCGCGTCTCATAGCCCGCAAGTGCCTCGCCTTTCTTCAGCAGAGGGACACTGGCAAAATCCAGCCCCCGCGCTTGCAAATCAACCTCGCCAACCATCGCTTTGGCCGGCATCAGGCTGGTCGCTGAAATCCGCATATCGACCATATCGATATAGGGAAGCTGCCGCCCCGCCTCATCAAAACGATGATAATACGGATTGCGCTCCAAAACGAAATGCTGGCCTTTCTTGCCCGTCTTGTTGACCCAAGGCTGAAGCGTGGGAAGTTTTTCGTTATCGTTCTTGTAAAGGTTGTCGAACTTATTATGCAACTGTGCCCAGTTGCGCATTTTCTTCTTCGCAATCAGGGATTCGAGCGTATCCGGGTCCGTATATTTCGCATGATACATCTTCAGGTAATGCGCCGGCCGGTAGATAAACGGCGGCCGCGCCGCCGCCAAAAGCGCCAGAAACCCCGGATTGGGCGCTCCGAATGTGATCCGCAGCTTGGTTTCGCTCAAAATCTCCATTGTCGCGGGCAGATCGCCTTCGAGCATGAAAGACGGCGGTCCCGTGGGGCTGAGATCAGGGTTATTGGCCACATCCTCCCACCAATACCGGAAATCCTCGGTCGTGAACGGATGCCCGTCCGACCAGCGATGCCCTTCGCGTAAGGTAAAAGTAAAAACCCGGTCACGTTCCACCTCGACCGACTTCAGCAAGTCCGGCTGCAAATCATACCGCGCGTCATACCCGACCAGCCGCGCATAGCCCCAAACCACCATATAACGCAGCGATTTCGACTTCGCGATCAGGGTATGCAACGTGCCGCCCTGCCGCCCCAATTCGCGGCCTTTCGCGGTGAGATTAACGATCAGCGGATCACCCGGCGCGCGTTCGCTGACAGGTGGAAGCTCTCCCGCCTCCACTTGCGCCCGCAAACTGGGCGTTTCAAGCGGCGAGAAAGCCGACGCGGTGAGCGGTGCGAAAGCGATTAGTCCGGCAGTGAGTAAATAACGTATTTTCATCCGGCTTTGCGGACAAAATGCCCGCCCTCCACTTCATGCAAGGGTGCGGGTGTCGCGCGATCATAGCCGAAAGGCGCTGGCCAATTCTCCGGCTGCGCCCCCGCCCCCAGCGAAATCGCGTTCAGATCAAGTTTGTGATCGGGGTCGGGGTTCGGCGCGGCGGCCATCAAGGCCCGCGTATAGGGATGTTCGGGCGCTTCAAACAGGCGCTTTGCAGGCGCTTGCTCGACAATCGTTCCCCGGCACATCACCGCAATCTCATCCGCCAGCCGCGACACAACCGCAAGATCATGTGAGATGAACAGATAGCTCAACCCGAAATCCTCGCGCAATTCCTCAAGCAAATCCAAGACTTGCGCCTGAACCGACACATCCAGCGCCGAAGTCGGCTCATCACAGATCAACAATTTCGGTTCCAGCGTCAACGCCCGCGCAATCGCGATACGCTGGCGCTGACCACCCGAAAACGCATGAGGGAAGCGCCCCAAATGCTCCGGCAACAACCCAACCCGCTTCATCAATGCCGCACTGCGGTCCAATCGTTCAGCGCGGTCGCACACATTGTGGATTTTCAGCGGCTCGGCCAGAATATCCTGCACCGTCATACGCGGGCTGAGCGCGGCATAGGGATCTTGAAAAACGATCTGAACCGCACGGCGGAACGGCATCATATCTTTGTCCGACAAGGCGTCGCAACTGAACGGCCCGTCCCCAAGGTCATAGCGGATTTGCGATCCCGCGTCGGGCATCTGGTCCCGCATGATAATCCGCGCCAGCGTAGACTTGCCGGAGCCGGACTCCCCGACCAACGCCACCGTCTTACCACGCGGCATCGCCAGATCAACCGCGCGCAGCGCCGGGATCGTTAAACTGCCCACCCCGAACAGCCCGCGCCCGCGCGAGTAAAACGTCTTCGAGACATTTTTCGCTTCAACAATCAAATCGCGAACAGGCTTGATTTTGTGCGCCCGCTCCGCCGAAACACTCGGCGCGGCAGCGATCAGCTTTTTCAGGTAAGGGTGGCGCGGCGTCCGCAGCAGCGCTCCGGCGGGGCCGGATTCCATCACCCTGCCCTTGCGCAGAACCGTGATATGATCGGCGATATTCGAGACAACGCCGAGGTCATGCGAGACCATCAGCACCGCCATATTCGTCTCCGCCTGCCGCCGCTCGATCAGATCAAGGATCAGTGCTTGCGTGGTCACATCCAGCGCCGTCGTCGGCTCGTCCGCGATCAGCAGTTCAGGCTCGCAAATCGTCGCCATCGCGATCATTGCCCGCTGCCGCATCCCGCCAGACAGCTCAAACGGATAGGCATCATAAGCCCGCGAGGGGCTGGCAAAGCCGACACGGTCAAAAACTTCAATACACCGCTCACGCGCCTCTTTCGGGTCGCAATCACTGTGCAACAGCAGCGCCTCGGCCACTTGCGCACCAATGGTGTGGAATGGCGAGAGTGAACTCATCGGTTCCTGAAAAATCATCGCGATGCCGCCGCCCCGTATATCCCGCATACGGCGTTGCTTGGTTTTCAGCAAATCCTCGCTGCCCGTCCCTTTTTCGGGACACCAATACGTGATCTCACCGCGCGTGACGTTCGCTGAACCCGGCAGTAATCCCATGATAGCCCGGCAGCACAGGCTTTTGCCGGACCCGGATTCGCCCACGAGCGCCAGCGTTTTTCCCCGCACGACATCGAAAGACACACCCGAAACGGCTTCGTTGGCATTCCGGCCCTTGCCGAATGCAATATGCAGGTCAGTGACACTCAGGATAGGATCGTTCATGGTCAGGACGCTAGCTTGCTTTTCTAATATTGGCTAGGGGCTTAGAGCACGGACGATCTCGCTTGCCGACTTCCAATGTGCCCCGCGCTCAGTGACCCTTCTCACCACCGCTCCGGTCAGTTCCCATATGGAATCGTCATGGACCAGATGATGCGTCATCAGCCCGATCGGCGCGTCACTTTCCAGCAACTCGGCAACATGCCGGATCAAAGGGTCAGGCGACACCGCAGACCGCGACCCGCGCCATTCAATCGGGTCGATCAGCGCATCCAGCCGCACCAGCGGCTCCACCGATGGCGTGCGTTGCGCATAGGCCGAAAATGCCTCAAATCCCAGCGTCGCCAACGGCTTAGCAAACTCCGGCATCATCCGATTCCAAGGCGGAATAAATATGGGCGCGGCCAGATCGCCAAACATCGCATCAATCCTGGCCTTTCCCGCCTTCGCATCAGCAGCCAGCGCGGCCAGCGGACGATGCGCCCCGAACTCCGCCTTCTTTTGCCCATCCGGCGCATGACTGACATGCGCAAAGCCGTGCGTTCCGACCGTCACATCAAGCCCTTGCAGACGATCCGCAAGTGCCACAGTCGCATATGCCGGAATCGAAGCGATCAGCAGCGGCGCACCGATGCTTTCGGTCAGGCAGAGCAACCGCTCAAGCGGCGGAGTCGGCTCGACCGCATCATCATCCCGCCACCAAAACACAGGCGACGCCCGCTCCAGTGCGGCATCGAGCGGCGACCAATCAATCCTCATGCGCCAAATCTTTCGAGTGCCGCTTGCTCCAACACCGCAACACTGCGCGCCGCGCCATCTAGCGCGATACTCTCGTAGCGCGGCGCAGGGGCGGATAACACAGTCCCAAGCGCGCAATTCAGCGTCCCCGCGCACAAATCACGCTCCCGCACCAACCCCGACCCGAACCGCTTCGCAAACGCTGCGGCGCGGGTCAGTTGCTCGGTCTCGCCCCCCGCGCCTTCAAACGGGCAAAAGACAGCCCGCGCACCCGTCGCGACAACATCCATCGCCGTGTTGTACCCGCATTGCAGCACAGCCACCTCGCAGCGCGAAAGCAGCGACCTAAAATCGGGGCGGACAGCCTCAACCACAACCGGCGCTGCCTCCACCCGCCGTCGAAAGCCCGCAATGCGGCTCTCCCGGTCATTGCCTCCAACCAATATCCGCCAATCATGCCGCCCTCCCTGAGCGGCCTCAATGCAAGCCTCAAAAATCGCATCCCCGACCGCGCCACCGCCAGCGGCCACGATAATCTCGCCCACACCATCCGCACCATCGGCCAACGGAAACTCTGCCAAGCCGATATATCCCGTCTCAAAAACGGGGGGAGCGCTTGCCTCCAACGCCCAACTCGCATCCATCCCGATCAACGCGCTATCCCCATGAAACAGCGCCCCGTCATAAAGCGCGGCAAACCGTGCCTCCGCTTCTTCTTTGCGACCCGCTTTCCGTGGCAGTTGCAGAATATCGCGGATCGAGCTGTAAACCAGCACATCCCTGCGCACACCCCGCGCCGCCTCAATCGCCGCCAAAAACTCAGCCCGCAGCTTCCTGCGCCCGAACGGATACAATTCTGTAATCAGCACATGCGGCACAAGCTCCACAATCGCCGCCCTCACCACTTCAATCCGGGCTTCCAAATACACCGCATCCGCCACGCCCCCGTCAGCGTCGAGGATCGCCTTAAACTCAGGCCCATCCGCCCGCAAAGGCGACAGTTGCACCAGCTTTGCACGGCGCGGCGCGGCATTCGGCGCGTCCTCACCGCCGCTGATAACAACCACCTCATGCCCCGCTGCCGCCAGCGCATCACCAAGTTGCGCCGCACGGGCCAAATGCCCCGTCCCCAGCAGATGCGTGACTAGGATCGCAATCTTCATCGCTTAACCAGCCTGTCCGGCTCGCCCGCCTCATGCACCGCCCCGTCCACGTCCAGCCGCAGCGGATAGATCCGGTTGCGCTTGACCCGAAACGGCGCGGGACCGTCAAAATTCCACCCGCACGCCTTGGCCAGCGTGACCCGCATGACAATCATATGCGCCACGATCAGCACATCGCGCCCGTCACGCTGCAAATCGGCCAGACATGCCGAAACCCGCTGCCACAGCAGACGCGGCGTCTCACCACCGGGCGGCTGATAATCCCAACCCCAGTGATGCACATCCTCGAACCCGCTCCGGGGATCATCCAGCAAGTCGCGGCCGAACTGCCCCTGCCAGTCGCCCATATGCATCTCCTTCAGCCGATCATCCGTCTCCGGCTCGCGCCCCGTCAGTAGCACAGCCGTCTCCCGCGCCCTGGAAAGCGGGCTGGAGATCAAACGCGCGTCCTTCCAGGCGGGCGGGATCGCAAAACCCGTCAACTCCGCCCGCGCATCGACAGCCAGCGGCGTATCCTCCTGCCCTTGCAGGCGACCGATGGCATTCCACTCGGTTTTCGCATGTCGGATCAGGCCAATTCTCACAACAATCGCTCCAATTCGCCGCGCAGCAGGGCCGCAGCCGCGTCTATACTATGATGATTTACGATATAGCGGCGCGCTTTCGCTGGCGCATGATGGTCAGCGGCAACCTGACCTATCGCCTCGGCAAATCCCGCAGGATCATTCGCCGCTACCAGCCGTGACCCCGCCCCGATCACGGCGGACGGACCGGGATGGTCTTCCGCCACCACGGGCAACCCATGCGCCTGCGCTTCCAGATACACCATGCCATAGGCTTCATCGACGCCCGGCCAGACGAACACATCGGCCGCTTCATAATGCCCCCGCAGCGCTGCCGCATCGGTCATTTCCCCGCAAAACCGCACCCGCGACCCGTAAACCGCGAACAACGCCGCCACCTCCGCCCGCGCCGGACCATCCCCGACGATTGCAAGACTCCAATCCGCTTGAAGCCCCGCCAAAGCCGCCGCCAGCCGCTCGTAAGACCACAGCTTTGCCCCCGCCCGCATCATTGCCACGGTCAGCAGCTTCACACCGCCTTCACCACGCTCAGCGGCTACATAAGCCGGAAAACGCACAAACGGATCGAGCAGCACAACCCGCTGCCCCGCGCTCGCATCCCGATCCAACGCAAAGCGGTCAAATTCGGTCATCGCAAACACAGTCTGCGCCGCATCAACCGCCCGCTCGGATGCCCCGGCAAACATCGCCCAAGGCCCGCTCAACCGCTTCCGCGCCCGGCTCGCCTCCGCCACCACATAAGGTATCCCCAGCGCCCGCGCGACCGCCGGACCCAGCAAATCCGGTGCTTTGTAATAGCAATGATAGGTAAACCACAGGGCGGGCGGTTCGTCCCGCAGCGCTGCAACAATACGGGCCACTTCATCCTCGGCCGCCGCGAACAACGCCGCCTGAACCGCGCCATCGCCCGTGCCGTCATAAACCCGCAAGCGGCTTGCGATCTCAGGCGAAAACCCCGCCTCCTTCAGCGCTTCCAACAGCAACCGCGCCATGCGCCTGTCACCGGACGGTGTGGGATGGTCCGCCGGCTTCATCGGCGCATAAAACGCGATCTTCATGGTCGCGAAAGATACGGCGCCATCCGGCTCAACACCGCATCAATCCCCGCATCAGCCCCGAAATCCGCCACCAGCCGTGCATAGAGCGCCTCCGCATAAGCCTCCCGCCGCACCGCATCATGCGCCAGCCCGCGTAACGCTTCCGCCAGAGCGGCACTGTTATCCGGCGGGATCAAAACACCCGAATTCCCCGTGTCGATAAACTCCGGTATCGCCGAAACGCTGGTCGAGATCACGGGCAGCTTCTGGCTCGCCGCTTCCATCAGCACATTCGGCAACCCGTCGCGATCACCTGAATCCGCGATCCGGCTGGGCAGCACGAACAGATGCGCCTCCCGCATCGCCTCGAACACCGCCTCCCGCGACTGCGCCCCGCGCCAGTCAATCCGCGCAGCCAGCCCAAGCCGCTCGGCCAGCTTCCGCAGCGCGCCTTTCAACTCACCACCACCGATATGCACAAATCGCCAGTCCAGCCCGTCAGGCAGCGCCGCCAGCGCGTCAAGCAGGATTGCGTAGCCCTTCTTCTCCACCAGCCGTCCGACCGACATAATCACCAACGGCGCAGGTGCGGGCCGCGTTTCGGGCGGCTCTGGCAAGACCGACAGATCAAGCCCGTGATAGACCAATCCCACCCGCTCCGGCGCATCCGGCGGGGCCAGCGATTTCAGATGATCGGCCCCGATGCCCGTACACGTCAGCGCAAAAGCACTGCTTTCCAGCTTCTCGCGTATCTCCCAATCGGGCGAGGTCCAGATGTCCTTCGCATGAGCCGATACCCCCCAATCCAGCCCCCGCATCATCGCCGCGTAGCGGGTGACGGAGGCAGGCGTGTGCAGGAAATGCGCGTACAAAAACGTCACATCCCCCGGCAACTCCCGCGCCAGCACGGCCGCCTGCCCGAACCGCCTGATCCGGTTCAGATCGCGCGCACGGACCAAATCAAGCGCCCAAACGCCCGCCGCCCGCCAGAAGCCGCGCTTCAAAATCTGCGAAGCCACCCCCCGCAGCACCCGCACAGGCTCCCGCCGCAGATATTCCGGCAGATAACGGCGCGGCGCGGTGATCGCCCGGTGCGCGGGATGCTCCTGCGTGTCGGTCGGATGGCGCAACGACCAGATGTCGAAACCGACGCCCCGTTCCTGCAATCCCAGCAATTCCTGCGCGATAAACGTCTCTGACAGGCGCGGGTATCCCTTGACGATGACGGCGATGCGCGGCGTCACGAGGCGCGAACCCCCAGCGCCTGCTGTGCGAACTCAACAACGCGGTCCAGCCCGTCCAGCAACCCCGGTATCAGCGCTTCGGAGGGCGGTGGCTGCGTTCGTAAATTCCGGATCGCCTGCGCCATAACGCCCGGATCGCGCGGCCCGTCACCGCCGGATGCGGGCGGCAGCATCGTCACCAGCCCGAAGCGTTCAGCGGCCTCGGCCCTGATATATTGCTCCTTGCGCGGCGAGATACGCGGCGAGATCGCGGCGGGTTTGTCGAACGAGAGAATCTCGCAAAACGTATTATACCCCCCCATCGCAATCACGCCGGTAGCGCCGATCATCAGCCGCTCCAGCCGCGAGTCGAACGAGATCGTTTCGATATTTCTGAACCGGTGCGCCCGCCGTTCAAACAGCCGCCGCCGCTCCATATTCATGAACGGGCCAAACACGATCACCGCCGGGATGTTCAGCGTCGAGTCCGTCTCATAAGCGTCCAAAACCCAGTCAATCAGCGCCTCCCCGTCACCTCCCCCGCCGGGCGTGACCAGCACGAAATCCTCCGGCCTGTCATCGGGGATCGGCGGTTGCGGCCAGTCGGCGGGTTCACGGCGCAAATATCCGGTATAGCGGGCGCGGGACAGCGCATCCGCACTGATCGGCAGGCCTTGCAGCGGCGCATAAATATGCTCCAACCCATAGACCCAGAACTCGTCATACAGCGTCTCAATCGCCTCGACAGCGTTCTTGCGCTCCCACTCAATGGCCAGCGTTTCCGCGTCATCGAGCACATCACGCACGCCCAAAACAATCCGCGTGCCCCGCTTACGCAACAGGGCCAGCGTGCTCAGCATCTCGCCGCGAAATCCGGTCGGCTCCTTGTCAACGATCAGCAAATCGGGTGCAAAATTCTCCGCCGTTGTCAGGATAATCCCCTCGCGCAGCGCCACGGTATCGGCAATATCGAGGTTCATGTTATGGCTGACATAATCCCCGCTCGGCAGCTTGACGACGCCGGGAACCCGAACAAAATCAACACCATCAGGAAAATCAAACCGCCCCACAATCGGCGATCCGGTCACGATCAGGATGCTCGACCCCGGCATATCCTTGGCCAGCGCCATCGCGATAGTCCGTGCGCGGCGGATATGGCCCAGTCCGAAGGTATCGTGGCTGTAAATCATGATCCGCGCGGGCCGTTCCGGCGCCATAGGCGAGAGACTATCCATAGGGTTTCAAAGCCTTCGCCACGTCAATCGGTGCCAAAACTTTAACCAATTTTGCGGGCGTGGTACAGCGATATAGAGACGCGCCACATCACGTTTTCAAACCGTCTGCCCCACCGCGCCCGACCTTCGCCCACGCCTCAAGGCCTCCCGCATCGCGCACCGGAGGGTAAATCGCTCAAAAACATCGCAAAAGCTCAAGACGTATCGGGCGGATCGTGCAGCGCATACAGCGCGAGCGCGTGGCAATCGCCGAGCACAAAATCCACCGGATGGCTCGGCCGCGCGCGATACCCCGGCGGACGGCCGTGCCGCATCGCTCTGATATATCTACCCGATTTCGCGCGCGCCGCCTCCCGCTTCGCTTCCCATCGCGCCAACCGCCGTGCTTGTTTCGGCAGATCACCAAGCGCGGCCTGTAACGCCTGCATCCGCCGGCACAGACGCTTCGCATTCAGCATATCATCCGGTGTCGGCACGGTTTTGGTTTCAAAAACCGGATAATCCATCCCCGGCTCCCAAATCCGTGGCCCCAATCCCGCAGGGTGACGCGGGCGCTCGAAACCGACCCGCTGAC
>CALDZQ010000364.1 GCA_937944035.1 uncultured Neomegalonema sp.
GGCCTCGTCGCCCGCGTTGTCATGCCCGAAGCGCTGGACCAAGTGATCGAGCGCGAAGTCGCCCCCTATCTCACCGCCTCGCCAAAGGCGGTCGCCAGCGCCAAAGCCCTCGCCCGCAGCCTCGGCCCGACCATCGACGACGCGGTGATCGAGGCCACGATTCAACGCCTCGCCGACGCCTGGGACAGCGACGACGCAAAAGAGGGCATCGGCGCGTTCTTCGAGAAACGCAATCCCTCGTGGTGCGCATAGT
The DNA here is from genome assembly GCA_937944035.1 of uncultured Neomegalonema sp. Classification (GTDB taxonomy): domain Bacteria; phylum Pseudomonadota; class Alphaproteobacteria; order Rhodobacterales; family Rhodobacteraceae; genus JAHDDY01. The sequence goes on from CALDZQ010000364.1 coordinate 254, forward strand.
CCGGGCCGAACACGCCACCTAAAACCGCTGTCATACCCCGCGAAGGCGGGGTATCCAGCCTCGCCTCTTGAGAAACTCTCTCTCAATAACGTTGTTTTTGCTGATAAAAATCCTCAATCCTACCGGATTTGCCAAGGCTCAAACGCAAGTATCTCAAAAGTCACCAAGCGGACGCCGGGCGGGAGCGGAACGCTCAAACCCCCGATCGCCCGCTTATCTCCAAACACACCAAAACCCTCCCCGCACCGCGCACGGGAGAGCAAAACCTCAAATCTCACACAGTCTCCGGCGGATCATGCAACGCATAAAGCGCCAGCGCATGACAATCCTTCAGCACAAAATCCACCGGATGCCGCCCGCGATCCCTGTGACCGGGTGGCTTCCCCGGCCTGATCGGCGCGATATATTTGCCCGTCTCGGCCCTCGCCGCCTCACGCTTCGCCTCCCATCGCGCCAGCCTCCGCGCCTGTTTCGGCACATCACCCAGCGCAGATTGCAAAGCCTGCAACCGCCGCATCAACTGCTCGGCGCTGACCTCATCATCCGGCGAGGCGACGACAACAGGCTCAAAAACCTCCACATCATCAAAAAACCGGATATTCGGCTGCGGTTTGCGTCCCCGCCAGGCTGAACGCGGCTTAAACGATTTCCGCGCATCGAACAGCGCAAATGCCGGAACCCGCGCCGCCCCTTGCGACGCACCCGTAATCACAGGCACAGCCGCAGCGCGCGCAACACGCACCACAGCCTCAATCTTGAGAACCAGTTTCACCACCACGACCAGCCGCCGGAACGCCGACTCAGCAGGCCGCAAAACCCGCCAAATCCCCGTCCGCACATGCCTCGGCATAGCCTCCCCGCCACCCGCCATAAGCAGCAGCGCAGCAACCATCCGCAGCAATGCGTCGCGGTGGCGGTCTATGGCAAGCGTCCAGTCCAGTGTAAAAAGCCCTTTCTTCATATCGAACAAAAAAGGAACTTACCCACCCGCACCAGCGCCCGTCAAGTGCCAAGACGGGGGTAGAACAGCGCAAGTCGAAAACGACGTGGATTGTAGTGCAGAAATTGACTACTTCACTCTATCTCTATGCTGGTGCCAGAAATTCAGGCTGAAGTTGTTCAGGCTTCCATTGTCTGTAACGGCATCAAAAATCTCTGGAATATCGGCACCATCGCCACCGTCACGGAAGAAATCTCTAACGCTATGAAGAGCCAAATCTCGCAGGTGATCCCATTTCTCTTGGAGCTCTCTTTCACGCTGACGTTCGCTGAGCTTGCGTCGATCAGATAAAGTCTCATAGCGAGGCTGGGAAGTATGGTGATGATTGAAAATGATATGTCCCGATGTCCAGCCATCACCTTCGGAAGGGCGCCAGCGGTAGGACACAGATACGCTCATATTTGGTAAAAATGTGAAGGGGGCGTGGATATGGTCATCGACATAAAAGCGCTCACCATCACTTTTTTCTTGTATGACCCGCTGTTTCATCTGTTCGACCGCTGAGACAAGATCCCATCCAGCAGAAATTGCAACTTGCTCGGTGCTCGAAATTTTGGCGGTCGATTTTGCCTTTGATAGATTTTTCAACGCTTGGTGAAATTTGTTTTCAGTCGACCGTACATAGGAGCCTAAACGATGAAGCTGTAGACTATTCAAAGGAGCCGGACTGCGAGTCTCACGCGCCTTGTCAACAGCATTTTGGAGAACGTCACTATCGATGGCTTCAATAGATTCTTTTTGTTCATCACTCAGATTAATCATCATTTCAATCTGATACCTTGTTGCGTTTCGGGTGTAAACGCTGGCTTCACTCTGAAGACTAGTCTTCGGATCATCCCACCCCCAACGCCCGCTCAAACACACCCTGATCCACATTCCCCCCCGACGCCGTCACGATCACCGCGTCCCCGCTCACCGCATCGGCCCGGTACAACGCCGCCGCCAGTGCCGCCGCGCCGCCCGGCTCGACCACGATCTTCAGCCATTGCCATGCCAGCCGCATCGCCGCCAGCACCTGCGTATCACTCACCGCCAGTCCCGGCCCGAACAGCCTGCGCCCGATCGGCAGGGTCAGCTCCCCCGGTGTCGGTGACAGGATCGCGTCCTGGATAGACCCGCTCGTCCGGTCATTCGTCACCCGCTCCCCCGTCGCCAGCGAGCGTCCGAAATCGTCAAATCCTTCCGGCTCCACGGGCCGCACCCGCATGAACGGGGCCGTCGTCTCCAGCGCCAGCGCGATCCCGCCCGCAAATCCGCCGCCCGAACAACAGACCAGCACATCGGCGGCCGTCACCCCCGCCTCCGCCGCCTGTTCGGCAATCTCCAGCCCGCACGTTCCTTGCCCCGCGATCACGAACGGATCATCAAAGGGCCGCACCAGCGTCAGCCCGCGCTCCGCCGCCAACGCCGCCCCAATCGCCTCGCGGTCTTCGGTGTCGCGGTCATACAGCACCACCTCGGCCCCATAGGCCCGCGTCGCGTCAATCTTCGCGGCGGGCGCATCGGCGGGCATGATGATGACGGCGGGCGCGTTGAGCAGCTTGCCCGACAGCGCGACGCCTTGCGCGTGGTTGCCGCTCGAAAACGCCACCACCCCGCGCGCGCGCTCATCCGGTGACAGCGAGGACAGCTTGTTCCACGCCCCCCTGAACTTGAACGACCCTGTCCGCTGCAAACACTCCGCCTTCACCAGCACCCGCCGCCCCGCCACCGCATTAATCTGCGGCGCTTCCAGCAGCGGCGTGCGCACGGCATGTCCGGCCAGACGGTGACGGGCGGCAGCTACGTCTGGTTGTTCCGAAGTCAAAATAATCTTCCTTGAGATGAAAATATTCCGTAACGATAGCGCTTATGGCACAATGCGGAAAGATCAAAACTTCTGCATGGCTCCAGCATTTTTTAATGCCTTACGCTGTAATTTCTGCAACTGAGGCTGCAAATCATCCAACGAAGGACGCACCATGATCGAACGCATCGATTCCGGCAAACGTATGAGCCAGATCGTCAAGCATAACGGAACCGTCTATCTGGCCGGACAGGTCGGCGAGGGCGCAACCGTGGCCGAGCAAACCCGCGATTGCCTCGCAAAAGTCGATGCCCTGCTCGCCAAGGCCGGATCATCGAAGGAGCAAGTGCTCCAGGCGATCATCTGGCTCGACGACATGGCCAATTTCGCCGAGATGAACGAGGTGTGGGACGCTTGGGTCGCCCCCGGCAACGCCCCCGCCCGCGCGTGCGGAGAGGCCAAACTGGCCACACCGGATTTCAACGTCGAAGTCACCGTCATCGCCGCTTACGACCGTCGGGGCTAACTGCCTCGCGGATCAATCGGCAGGTGGTTCAGGGCCAGCGCGTCCTGCAACACACCTGCCGCTGACAGCAGGCCCGCCTCCCCGCGCGGCCTGCCGATCATCTGCAATCCCACGGGCAGCCCCCGCGCCGTGAACCCGCAGGGCAGCGACAGCGCGGGCAGCGAGACGAGCGTGACCGCATACACAATCGCCAGCCAGTCGATATACGTCTCGAATGCCTGCCCCGCACATTCCGTCACATAGCGCTCTCCGACGGGGAAGGGCGGCACGATGGTCGCCGGACACAGCAGCAGGTCGTAGGTGTCAAAAAACGCCGCCGCCCGCGCCACCATCGCCCCGCGCGCCCGCTCGGCCCGGCCAATATCAGCCGAGGTCAGCGCCAACCCCTTTTCGATATTCCACACAACTTCCGGCTTGAGCAAATCGCGATGATCGTGCAGCAGGTCCGCCATGCCGGTGGCAAAATCATGGGCGCGCAAGACCTGAAACACCTCATGCGCCTCGCCCAGATCGGGGTGGGCTTCTTCAACCGGAATACCCATTGAGGCGAATTTATCGGATGCTGTACGGCAAAGCGCCGCCACTTCAGGATCAACGGGGGTGATGCCAAGTGTGTCGCTATATGCGACACGAATTGGTCTTTCCCGCCGCGCCGCCGCCTCCGCAAACGGTGTTGCGGGCGCGTCCAGCGACAGCGGCTCACGCGGGTCATACCCGCACATCGCATCGAAGAAGAGGGCAAGATCGTCCACATCGCGGGCCATCGGCCCCTCGACATTCAGCGTGGCATAGGGATTGGCGGACGGGCCGGACGACACGCGACCCGGCGACGGACGCATACCGACGATGCCGTTAAAGCTCGCCGGATTTCGCAGCGACCCGCCCATGTCAGACCCATGCGCGAACCATGCCATCCCCGTGGCCAGCGCCACCGCCGATCCGCCCGATGATCCGGCCGCAGACAGGGCGGTATCCCAGGGGTTGAGCGTCGCGCCGAAAACCTCGTTGAACGTATTCGCGCCCGCCCCGAATTCGGGCGTGTTGGTCTTGGCATAAATCACCCCGCCCGATGCCTCGATCCGCTCAACCACACGGGAGGATGTTTCGGGGATGGTGTCTTTGAATATCGGCGAGCCTTTTGTGCTGCGCACCCCCGCCACATCGGACAGCTCTTTGATCGCGACGGGCATCCCGCACAGCAACCCGCGCGCGTCAGCGGGTTTGCCCTCCAACGCCCGCATCGCCTCCCGCGCCCGGTCAAAGCACAGCGTCGGCAGCGCATTCACCGCCCCGTCCACCGCGCCCACCCGCGCTTCCAACGCATCGAGCAGGTCGCCCCCCTTGATCGCCCCGCTACGCAACCCCGCCAAAACATCCCGCGCACTGCGTTTTATCAACTCATCCATAGCGTCGTTCCCTCATGTGCCCCCGAATCTGTGCCACAGCAGGAGGCGGATATGAAGTCCATAAGCCCTCTGGACATCGCAGGAGCACAAGGTACAGGCAAAGCGCAAAAGCCTCACCCCGCCTTGCCCGACGGGGAACCCTTCACACATCTTCCCCCCAAGTCGCTGTCATTCTCTGCGAAGGCAGAGAATCCAGACTCGACAGACTGAGAAATAACCTCTCAAGACGCGAGGCCGGATCATCCGCCGTTGCGGATGATGGCATTGTTTTTGCTTGAGAAATTATCTCAATACTCACTCAATCGACTTTCGGAAATAGTATATGAGTGTGGTCGCCCGCAGCGGGAATAGGGTGAGGGGTTTTCGTTCCCCCTCACCCCTTCAAAGCAGTCCCTACAGACCCAACCAGCCGTCTACACGGTCGGAGTTCTCCGCAACCCATTCCTTGGCCACTTCCGCCGGATCACGCTCTTTACCCGCGATCTGGAAGGCAAAGTTGCTGACCGTATCGGTATCCAGCGCCATATTCGCCAGAAATTCCGCAATCGCGGGCGACCGGTCGGCGAGGGTGTTGGCATAGGCCACCTGAACCTTCTTCAGCGCATCTTCCGACGCGACGTAGGAGTTCTCGAACCAGTCAGGATCGTCCGACGGCTGGACCATCTTGTATTTCTCAGGGTCATACGCAGGCTCCGTCAGGCGCACGACATCATACAGGAACCAGATCGCGTGCGGCGCATAGCAATAAAACGCATAGCCGCGCTCTTTCTCGATGCTGTCACCCACGGTCGCAACCAT
>CALDZQ010000365.1 GCA_937944035.1 uncultured Neomegalonema sp.
GGCGATACCCACACGCGCCTGTCCGGTGTTGCCGATCATCTGGCCGAGGATGACGCCCACGCGCTGGCGCTGGCGCGGCGGATTGTCGGCAATCTGGGCGCACCGACACGGGCGCAGGTCGAGCGGCAGACGGTTGAAGACCCTCTCTATGATCCGGCGGAGATGCTGGGCGTGGTCCCCGCCGATCTGCGCCAGCCCTATGACATCCGCGAGGTTATCGCCCGCACGGTGGATGGCTCTCGCTTTGACGAGTTCAAGGCGCGCTATGGCACGACGCTGGTTACAGGGTTCGCCCATATCCACGGGTTGCCTTGCGGGATTATCGCAAATAACGGGGTGCTGTTCTCGGAAAGCGCCGTGAAGGGCGCGCATTTTGTCGAGCTGTGCAGTCAGCGGAAAATCCCGCTCGTGTTCCTGCAAAACATCACCGGATTCATGGTGGGCCGTAAGTACGAGGCGGGCGGCATCGCCAAAGACGGGGCCAAGCTGGTGACGGCGGTGGCGACCTCTGCCGTGCCGAAGATCACGATGCTGGTCGGCGGATCATTCGGCGCGGGCAACTACGGCATGTGCGGACGGGCCTACCAACCACGCTTCTTATGGACATGGCCGAACAGCCGCATTTCCGTCATGGGCGGCGAGCAGGCGGCGGGGGTGCTCGCACAGGTCAAGCGCGGCGGGTTCGAGAATGCGGAGGCCGAGGCCGCATTCAAACAACCGATCCTTGAGATGTTCAACGAGCAATCCCACCCCCTCTACGCCAGCGCCCGCCTGTGGGATGACGGCATCATAGACCCCCGCCAGACCCGCGACGTGCTGGGCCTGTCCCTCGCCGCCTCGCTGAACGCGCCAATCGACGAGACACGCTTTGGTCTGTTCAGGATGTAAAGCATCACAACCACATCGCCCTTTTACGTGTGACAACAGGATTCCCGACCATGCAAACCTTCACCCTCCCCTCCGGCCTCGCCCTGCATTACTCGGATCAGGGCGCGGGGATGCCTGTCGTCTTCTCCAATTCACTCGGCACCGATATGCGGGTGTGGGAGCCTTTGCTGCCGCATTTGCCCGACGGGCTGCGCATCATCCGCTACGATACCGCCGGGCATGGATTGAGCGATTTCGCCGGAGAGCGCCCGATCAGCGCCCATGCACAGGATTTGGCGGCTCTGCTGGATCATCTGAGCATCAACGCTGCCGTGGTGGTCGGTTTGTCCGTAGGTGGTTTGATCGCACAGGCATTGTATCAGGCGCGGCCCGATCTGATCCGGGCGTTGGTGTTTTGCGATACCGCGCATAAAATCGGCACGGTCGACATCTGGAACGAACGACTCGCCCTGATCGAAAAAGGCGGCATCGAAGCGCAGGAGGATGCCATTGTCGAACGCTGGTTCACCGCCCCCTTCCGCGAAACGAATCCTGCGTTTGCACTGTGGCGTAATATGCTGACCAGGACGACGGTTAAGGCGTATTGCAGCCTTGGCCGCGCGATCAGGGATGCCGATTTCACAGCCGAGGCAGCGGGTATCACCGTTCCGGCGCTCTGCATCTGCGGCGCAGAGGACGGATCGACCCCTCCGGCGCTGATGCAGGCATTCAACGAAATGCTGCCCAACGGAACATATGTGCAAATCGCGGAATGCGGTCATCTCCCCTGTGTGGAGCAGCCGAAAACCTTAAGCGTGCATATCAGAAAATTTGCAACTGATTAACAGGCCGAACAGCCACAGTAAATTATCGTAAATTGAATCTTACCCGCAATAGTTATATAATTTTTTCTTTTGAAAAAAATTCACGCAAATTGCTTAATAACCTTTAAAATAATCATTATTTATATTAAAAAAGGTGCATTACATTAAAATTTCAATCAATCGATATTCAATAGCCTATGTTTAACTTAAAAATACGATTTGATTAATACTTTGAGCAAAATTTTAATCTTTTTGTCTGTTTACCATTAATAATAATTAACATAATACATGATACTTATTAGAATTGGGGCATAGTTCTCCGGGGCATATAAACGCAATCGTAATCGATTTCAGCGACTTTTACAGGCAAGAGTTGACCGCAGAATGCGTGTGGCTCTGTTAGCTAATGGAGAGTCCTATGTCCCTATCATTAAAAACGGCTGCATCAGTTGCAGTGATGATCGCTCTGTCGCCCGCCATCAGCCATGCTGAATTGCGCAGTGAGATGAGTGCCTTTGTCGTCACAACCGGAAGCGACGGCGTTGAGCAATATCAGCGCGCCGACTCGGTCAAGCCGGGCCAGCTGATCGAATACCGCATCAAACACCAGAACAGCTTCGAGAGCGCCATCAGTGGCGTTGCCATTGTCGGCCCTGTGCCGGAGCAAGCCATTGTGGCTGCCGAAGCAAGCACAAGCACAATCGATGCCACTTTTGAAGTGCGCGGCGAGCTTGATCCGGACCAACCCGGCGAAGAATGGTCCACACTTCCGGCCCAACGGATTGTTGTTCTCGAAGACGGTTCGCGCCTGATCGAAGACGCGAAACCGGAGCATTTTTCAGCAGTTCGCTGGAAACTCATCACACCACTTCAGGCCAATGAAGTTGTGACGAACACCTACCGTGTGCGGGTCAAGTAAGAACCCCTTCTGCGGCAATAATAAAAAACGAAGAAGAGCACAAAGCATCGTCGCTTTTGCGTCGACGCCTGACGTTTGTCTGAATTCCTGAGAAAGGGACACAACAATGCAATTTAACAACCGGTCGAAACGCTTCGGCCTTCTCATTACCGCAGCATCCTTTGTAGGCTTTGCCGCTTATGCGGCAGCACCGGGCGCTGGCGAGCGCATCGGCAACCAAGCGTCGGCGACCTATACCAACGCCTCCGGCGACACGATCAAGGTCACGTCGAACAAAGTCGAGACAGTTGTTCAACAGATCGCCGGCGTCGACATCGCTGTGGATACGGCCGAGACGGGCGTTCCGGGCGGTAAAGTCTTCCTGCCACACACGATCACCAACCTCGGTAACGGCGCGGATTCGTTCACCCTTGCCGGTACAGACGGCGGTACAGGCACGTTCGACTTCAACGACACGACGATCAAAATCTTCGCCGATGCGGACCGCGACGGTGTTGCCGACAGCACGACACCGATCATGTCGACTCCGGTACTGAACCCGAACGAGGTCTTCGGCATCATCGTTGAAGCGGTTGTTCCTTCCGGCGCAACAGCGAACCAGACCGACACGATCAGCATCTCGGCAACCAGTGTGCTTGATCCGACCAATGTATTCGACTCGAACACCGATACGATCACCGTTTCGACGGGTGCGGTCACAGAACTGCAAAAATCGATGACCGTCAGTGACACATCAGGTGATGGCAAAATCGGGCCGGGCGATGAAGTCATCGTCACGATCACCTATAACAACACCGGTCTTGCCACCGCAAACGACTTGGTTGTCAGCGACGTGCTCGACGCCCGCCTGGTCTATGACATCGCAGAACCCGCAACGTGGTCTGACTCCGCAACCGTCCTCGATTATACCGATAGCGGCGTTACCGATGCGACCAACGGCGTCAACAACACGATTGACTACTCGTACACTGACGCGACGAAGACTGTATCGTTCACCGTCAATGAAGTGCCTGTCGGTCGTAGCGCTTCGGTCACGTTTAAAGCGGAAATCGCACCCGGCACAGCCGCTGGCGACATCGACAACGTGGCGACCCAGACCGTTGGCGGCGTTGATTTCCCTGACTCGAACGTACCGTCCATCACGGTCGAAAACACGTTTCAGGTGACGGTCGCTGACCGTGAGTCATCAACGTACAAAGCGGACCCTGATGACGCAACCAACCTCATCAACACCGGCGCAGTCTCTGCCGCCGATGATGACGGCAGCCTGAACGACATTGTCACCGATACAACGGATGTCAGCCAGGGTGCGACGATTCCGTTTGACTTCGTCATCACCAACCACTCGAACAACACGCAGACCATTGACGTGGCGTTCGCCAACACCGACTTCCCGCTTGGTACAACATTCGAGCTGGTCGGCTCTGACGGTGCAACCCCGGTTGCCGGACCTGTCGGCCCGATCGCACCGGGTGCGACCACGACAGTGACCTTGCTCGCAACCCTGCCATCCGGTGTTGGTCCGCTGACCTACAACGCAACGGCTGGTGCAGGTACGCACCAAGGCTACACCGCCACGATCAGCGCAACAGCGGCTGGCGGCGGCGACACGAACACCTCGACGGCAGAGTTCCAAGGCAACATTCTTGCCGCTGCGGTTGACTTGACCCTGACCGGTGCAAACGGAACAGGCGACAATGGTGACGGCAACGCACCGACGGATGGTGGCGCGCCTTGGGAAGATAAATCGGTAGATCCGGGCACTTCGGAAAGCTATACGCTTGATGTCGTCAATGAAGGCCCGACCTCTGACAGCTATGATCTGACCGTTACAGGTCTGCCAACCGGATACACAGCAACCTTCACGCTGCCGGACGGTACACCGATCACCAACACGGGCAGCATCTCAGCCGGTGGGACACAGCCGATCATCGTTACGGTTACACCGCCTGCGACCGCAACGCCCGGCACAACGCCATTCACCGTAGCGGTCGAATCGGCTGTGACAGGGCAGTCGGACTCGATTGTTGACAGCATCACGGTGAACACGATCGTTGACCTTGAACTCACCAGCGATCAAAACCGTCAGGCCGCACCATCCGGCATTATCGACATTCCGCATGTTCTCACGAACAACAGTAACGTCGCCATCACCGAAGGCGCACTGACACTGACCGGTACGCTGAGCACGTTCTCCGGAACCTTGTTCTGGGACGCGAACAGCAACGGTATCGCGGATTCGACCGATCCGGTTATCGATAACATCGATGATCTGACGGACGGTATCTCTGCCGGTAACAACGGCATCGCTGCGGGCGATCAGGTCAGCCTGCTCCTGCGTGTTCAGGTTCCGTCAACGGCAACAGCCGGCATTACCGAGCAGGAAACGATCAGTGTCGATCTGGCACCGAACGCGAACGCACTGACCGATGGCGACACCACCAACAACGCGGTCACAGATACGATCACGGTTGTGTCCGGCGACCTGTCGCTCAGCAAGCTTCAGGCCATTGATCCGCTGTGTGACGGCAACCCCGGTGCGCTTGGCGCGGGCATCCGCAACGCCGAACCGGGCCAGTGTATCACGTATCAGATCACGGCTGAAAACACCGGCACGAGCAACGCGACCAACGTTACCGTAACCGATGCGACACCGACCTGGACAACCTACACGGACTGTTCCGACGCAGCGGCAGTGCCACCTGTAGCCGCAAGCTGTACAGCGACCGCAGCGACGGGCACGTTCAACGCGCCTGCAACCGGCAATGCCGGCACGGTTACAGCGGACTTTGGTACGCTGATCCCAGGTGACAAAGGCGTCCTGACCTTCACGGTCAAGATCGCCGAGTAACCCGGCTTCGGAAAAGCCGTCAGGCTTTTCCATCCGACAATCGCGTCAAGACCAGACGCAGAGCGTTCAAAGTGATCCGTGATCGCGGAGAACGCTCAGGGGCTGAAACCATCGGAGGGCGGATACAATCCCGCCCTCCAACCAGTCTACCTTTTTAGATGCATTTGTTTGTCACTTTTCACCAGGCAGTTGCGTTGAGCCGGAGCTAAAATCATGCGAGATAACACCCTTTCCCTGAAGTTTCTGGCAACCCGCTTTGTGGCCGCCACTCTCGCCTTTGCAGCCCCCGTTCTTGACGCTGTCGCTGCCGCACCCGTGGCGGGGACAACGATTTCGAACGTTGCGAGCGCAACCTATTTCAATACCGAACTCGGTTTGATCGAAACCATACAATCCAACGAAGTCCGCGTCCAAGTCTCCCCCGTCCCGGCGTTCGAGATATTCGGCGGAGAGACACAGCAGCTGACGCGCAGCGTTGAGAGCATTTATAGCTTCAGAATACAAAATACAGGCAACGTCGACCTGAGTGTCAGCGCGGCAATCACCGAGCAGAGCGGCGATGATTTTGATGTCGTCGGCACACTTTATATCGACCGCAACAACAATGGTGAGATCGATAATCAGGATACGGTGGTTGAGGATGCGGGCGCGCTGACGCTGACGCAAAACCAAACCGTATCGCTGCTCCATCTGTTCATGACACCGGCTTCTGTTGTGCAGGACGATCGTGCCGTCTCGACACTTGTGGCAACCGCGATGCCCCACACAGGCCCGTCAACACCGATCACCCGCGATGTCAGCTCGACAGCGGTGATTGACAGCACCACGCTGCGTTTGCAAAAAACAGCCGCATATCGTGAAGCGAGCCGCGAGATCGATTACGTGATCCGTCTGCGCAACAACGGCGAAGCCGATCTACAGCCCTATTCAAATATCGAAGGCGAGACGATCTCCATCGACGGTGCGGCGGCCTCCGTGGTTCTGGTCCGGGACATGATCCCGCTCCACACAGCCTTCACAGCCTTTGGCGCAACGGGCAGCATGGACCCGCTATATCATGTGCGCGGCGAAGCACTTCATACCTATGTCAGTGCGGCCCCCGCCGATCTGAGCACTGTTGATGCCGTCGCATTTGTGACGCGCAGCATACTCAGCCGCAGTCAGTCGAGCGATTTGGCCTTCACCGTTCGCATCAACGCGAATGTTGGCGCAACCGAGATCCTCAACACCGCTGTCGGATATATCAATGACAGCGGCACGGTCGTGTCATCCTCCTCGAACCAGGTGCTGACGCCGCTTAACGATGCCGACGGCACGTTGGCCTTTTTCAATCCGACCTTCTCGAACGAGATCGACAATACGAACTTCGACGAAGATGTAGCGGTCCAACTGATCGCCGGGGTTTGTAACATCAGCCCTGAGATTGATGTGGTTGATGTGACCGTCACCACGGCGCTGTCAGGCGATCGTGAAGTCGTCATCGCAACCGAGACCGGCCCGAATACAGGGATTTTCCGTACAACAGCTATCGCGGTCAGACAGAGCCACTCGGCCACGCAATCAAATTCGCTGCTGGAACCGCGCCAGAACGATGCCGCCTCCGCATCAGCGGTTTGCCGTGGTGTGCCGTTGAGCGACGAGATCGTTATCGAGCCGGGCGGCTATGTCTTTGACTCGATCAACAACGCACCGGTTGAAGGCGCGCAAGTCCTTTTGCTGGACAGCACCGGCACGAGAATCGCTGAAACGGATACGGATGCGACGGGCTTCTTCCAGTTTGGCCCCGTCCCTGCCGGCACGTATAATGTTCAGGTGCTGCCGCCCGTCAGCTATGATTTTCCGTCCCAGCAGACGGTTTTCAACGGCTATAACCGCTCGGTTGATCCGACTGTTTCCTACGGGGTGACGTTCGACTATGCGGGTGGCGCGTTCGGCAATATCGATATTCCGCTTGACCCGGTCTTCACGCTGCCGCTGACCATCGAAAAATCCGCCAGCCGGACAGAGGCGCGGCGCGGCCAGTATATTGTTTACACAGTCAACGCCAAAAACCACATGGCGCAGGGTTTGACCGATGCTGCGATAACGGACGAGTTGCCACCGGGCTTCATCTATGTCGAAGGATCGTCAACGCTTGACGGCACACGGATTGCTGATCCGGAGGGAACACCGGGCAGGACATTGGACTTTGACCTGGATACTCTGCGGCCGGAAACAACGGTGACTCTTGAGTATACCGTTAAGATCGGACCAAACGCAGGGCAAGGCGACCGTGTGAACTCGGCTGTTCTGTCCGGGTTGCGGGCCGGTTTCGTAGGCTCAGGCCGCCTTGTCTCGCAGACAGCGCGCAGTACGGTCCGGGTTGATGACCGGGGCAGCGTTTTCGCTGAAGAGGCGCTGGTGATCGGGCGTGTATTCCTTGATTTGAACGGCAATGGTGTTCAGGACGAGGAAGACCCTGAAAACAACATCGAGCAAGAGCCGGGCATTCCGGGCGTGAAGATCATCACCTCTAACGGTTTGAGCGTGGTGACGGATACCTATGGCCGCTATTCACTGTTCGGCTTGCGCCCTGTAACGCAGGTATTCGCCCTGCAACGCTCAACGCTTCCAAAGGGCGCTGAACCTGCGCTGTCCGAGATTGATGACGCGCGCAAACCCGGTTCGCGGTTCATTGATCTGCGCCGCTCCGAATTGCGCAGTGAAGACTTCCCGGTTATCTACACCGAAGCGGTGGCGCGGGCTGTTGCCGAACGCCGGGCGCAGTTTGAAGGGCTTGAGCTTGACGAATCCCTGCTGCGTGATGATCTGCCGATCTCGTTTGATGGCGGTGTCAGCAAGCTCAGCTCGCGCCGCGAAACGGCGCGCGAAACGACGCTGGATGTGACCGTTGACCGGAAAAGCCCGTCCGTTGAGCGCCGCGCACTGGAATCAAAGGCCGCACAGAAACCTGTCGAAACCGAAGAGCAGCGTAAGGCGCGTCTGACAAAACTGCTGTCGGGCCTCGACTCGGAACTCGGATTTGTCGGTCTGGAAGACCAGCGTGTGCTGGAACACCGCAGCCTTGATCTGGTTGTCAAAGGCCGCTCGGTTGCGAAACTGGGCCTGTCAGTCAACGGCGAGGCTGTCCCCGGAACCAAGATCGCGACCAAAGTGATCGACCGCAAAGGTGACATCCAACTGTTTGAATACATCGCCGTGCCCTTGAAAGCGGGTGAGAACACGGTATCTGCCACCATCACCGACCCGTTCGGCAATGTGCGCGGTACGGTCGAACGCACCATCTACGCACCCGGCGCCCCGGCAAAAATCGAGGTCATCGCGCCCAAAGGTGTGACCGCTGACAGCGCGGCGCGTGTGCCTGTTATCGTGCGTATTCTGGATGCGGAAGGCCGCCTTGTCCGCGCCCCTGCCGATGTGACGCTGAGCGCCACCAAAGGCGAATGGGACATGCGCGACATCCGCGAGCAAACGCCGGGCTTGCAAAGCTTTATCGACAATGGCGAGGCGACGTTTGATTTCATCCCGCCGAATCTGGTCGGTAACACCACCCTGCGTGTCGAAGCTGATTTCGGCTATGGCGAGGCGGCGCTGGCGGTTTCGCCCGATCTGGAAGACCGTGTGTTCGTGGGGATCGTCGAGGGCGCTGTTGGCTTTGGCGAGAAGGGCAGCCGCCTTGAGGGACTGATGGAGCGTGACGAAATCTCGTTCTTTGAGGAAACCACCGAAGGCGTGCGCGGTCAGCTGTATCTGAAAGGCAAAATCCTGGGCGATTCGCTTCTGACGCTGCGCTATGACAGCGATCAGGATACAAACGAACGCCTGTTCCGCGACATCGCGCGCGATGAGTACTATCCGGTTTACGGCGATAATTCCGAGCGCGGGTTTGATGCGCAATCGTCCTCAAAACTGTTCGTCAAGGTCGAGCGCAACCAGTCTTACATCCTCTACGGTGACATCGCTGTGGAGCCTGAGTCCGATGCCATTCGTCTGGGCGCGTTCCGTCGGTCCGTAACAGGCGGCAAGGCGCGCTATCAGGAAGGCCGGGTTTCGGTCTCGCTGTTCGCGGCACGCACAGAGCTGGGCCAGCGGATCATCGAAATACCCGGTGACGGCGTTTCAGGGCCGTATGACATCGCGCTGAACGGCATCCGGGACGGGTCGGAGATTGTAGAGCTTATCACCCGCGACCGCGATCAGCCTGCGGTGATCCTGGATGTCGATCCGCAGCGGCGGCTGACCGATTACTCGCTGGATTTCTTCTCCGGCGCGCTGATCTTCAACCGTCCGATTCCGCAGTTCGATGATAACCTCAACCCGGTCTCGATCCGTGTCACCTATGAGACGCTGACATCAAGCGGCGAGAAATATTGGCTGTTCGGCGGCGAGGCCCGGTATCAGATCACCGATAATATCGCCATCGGCTATCGCGAAGTTCAGGCGCGCGCGGACCGGTTGTCCGAGGATCGCCGCACCATCCGCTCGGCCTATCTCGACGCCAAAGTCAATGAGAAC
>CALDZQ010000366.1 GCA_937944035.1 uncultured Neomegalonema sp.
ACGGTCGAGCTGTATCGCGGCCTCGGCGCATCAAAAATCCGCCACATCACCCCCCGTCACGAGCAAGGCGCGGGCTTTATGGCCGACGGTTACGCGCGGGCCTCCGGCAAGCCGGGCGTCTGCTTCCTCATCACCGGCCCAGGACTCACCAACGCGATCACGCCGATGGGGCAAGCCTTGGCGGACAGCATCCCGATGCTGGTGATAACCGGCGTCAACAAACGCCCCTCCCTCGGCAAAGGACGCGGCCACCTGCACGAGCTGCCCGACCAGCAGGCACTGGCCGCCACGGTCGCCCTCGCCTCCATCCAGGTGCGCGAGGCCGCCGACCTCGCCCCCGCCATCGGGCGCGCCTTCGCCATATTGGAGGGCGAGCGCGGCGGCCCCGTGCATATCGAAATCCCCACCGACGTGATGCCCCTGCCCGCCGACCCCGCCGCGCTGTCGGAATCCCCGCACACCGACCCCGCGCTGCCCGACCTCACCAGCCTCGCCAACCGCCTGAAAGCGTCCTCTGCCCCGCTGATCCTCGCGGGCGGCGGAGCAAAACGCGCGGAGGGCGGCCTGCGCGCCCTTGCCGAACGGCTCGACGCGCCCGTGATCCAAACCGTCAACGCGCGCGGCCTGATGCACGCCCACCCGCTGACCATCCCGTGCAGCCCCAGCCTTACCGCCGTGCGCGCGATGATCGACGCCGCCGACTGCATCCTTGCGCTGGGCACAGAGCTTGGCCCCACCGACTACAATATGAATCAAGACGGCTGGACGATCCCGTTCGACAAGATCACCCGCATCGATGTCAGCCCCGAACAACTCGCCCGTCACCCCATCCCCGCAGGCATCGCGGGCCGTGTCGAGGCCATCGCCCCCGCCCTGCTCGACGCACTGGGCAACGGCTCCCCCGACCACAGCGCCGCCGCCCGCGCGAATGCCGTGCGCAAAGCGGCACTGGCGGAGATCGGCGACGACATGCGCACACAGCTGGTGCTGCTGGATGCCCTGCGCGACGCGATGCCCGGCGCGCTGATGGTGGGGGATTCGACGCAAGCGGTCTATGCGGGCAACCTCTACTACGACCACGACCGCCCCTGCGGCTGGTTCAATGCGGCCACAGGCTTCGGCGCGCTGGGCTTTGCCATCCCCGCCGCCATCGGCGCAGCCCTCGCCGACCCTTCCGCCCCCGTCATCTGCATCACAGGCGACGGCGGCGCACAGTTCACCCTGCCGGAGATGATGGCGGCGGTGGATGAGAAGCTGCCGATCCTGTTCATCGTCTGGAACAATCACGGCTATGGCGAGATCGCCTCGTCAATGCGCCGCGCGGACATCACCGTCGTCGGCTGCGACCCGACCCCGCCCGATTTCGAGCACCTCGCGGCGGCCTATTCCCTCCCCTACGCCCGCTGCGCCATGACCCCCGATGCCCTGCGCGAGGCGTTGGGAGCGGTGAAAGTGCGGTCGGCGGGACCGGCGATGATTGAAATTACAATGTGACATCGCGAGGAAACGGGTCGATTTAAAAATCGACGCTGCATTGCACAAATCGGAGTCTGAAAAATCGTCGATTGCGGTCATCCAGTGGATCGTTTTAGATAAAACGTCACGTCAGTAGGCTGCCGTCAATCTGAACTTCGAGAGTGTGTTCCGGGGGGAACGTTGAAATGAAGACCTCGATCTTGATTTGTATATGTGCTGCCTTTTCACTCGGCACGGCCGCAACAAGAGCCGCAGACGTTGAGCAACAAGGCAAATCATCCGGACCTTCAACTGATACCAACACGCCAAAGTCGATTGCCTGCGCACAGGAGCGCGGCGAGGCGCTTGGTCAATGCACCTACCGCATCAAACGGAACGATAAAGGAAAAGTCACGATAACGGCGGTCTTCGCGAATGGCTTTAAGCGGAAACTCTTTTTCAAGGATGGTAAGTTCCTGAAGGCCAGCGTGACGATGTCCGGTGTCGGTACAAATACCGATTGGAGCCTCAAGGACGGTACGCACATGATCCGCGTTGACGGTCAGCGCTATGAAGTGCCGGATAGCCTGATCGCAGCCGATCAATAAATGCTTGTTATAGCATCTTGAACGATACAAGGATCATTCCGGATTCTCTAACTTCTTGTTTTAGAGCGCTTTTCGACCCGTTGCCCTTGAAATCGCTCTAGATGGGCTTTCGCACCCAAATATTCTAAAAACACCCGCGCTACTTTCGCAGCGCGGGGGCTTATTTTGAAAACTACTTCATGCTTTCTGCGGTCACTTTGTAGATTTCGCCGCCATCAACAGCGACGTAAAGCGCGTTGTCCGGCCCCATGACGAGACCACGAAATCTCGCCGAGAATCCGAGAGGCATCTGCGTGATTCCATTGATGCCCAAGCCGTCAGGAGTAACGCTGATAAGGTCAATTCGTGAGCCTTCCGGCGTCTCACCAAAAGCGATACCCATGATACCAACCGCCAGACGGCCTTCATAGATGCCCCAGTTCTTACCTTTGAGGAAGGCGGCAGAACCAGTGCCCTGAGAGAACCCGTTGTTGTTCCACGTAGCAGGCATCAAATCTTCGAAGCGCGTGTCGCTCATCGGCGTGTATGCGGCACGTATCGCCGGGTCTACAGCCTCCTTCTGATTTGGCTCGTAACCACAGTACTGGTCCGGGCACGCCGCTCTGCCAGCTATGTTCTGGGCAGGATCCCAACCGGCATTCCCACCGTTCACAAGGGCGGTGATTTCATCGTTGTGCCACGGGCCGTGTTCTGCCGTGAACGCTTTCCCGTCGCTTGGGCGGAAATCGATGCCTTGAACGTTCCTGTGTCCGTAGGTGTATATGCGCTTGTCAAAACCTTCGGGGGGATTGTTGTCCGGATGCGCATTTCCATCCGCATCGATCCTCAGAACCTTACCGCAAAGCAGCGATCCGTCCTGCGGGCAAATCCCTCTGTGGCGATCACCACCGGCTACCCAGAGATAGCCGCCGGGTCCAACACGGATTCTGCCGCCGTTATGGGCGCCCGGTCCACCAAACGGCTGATCGGAGTCGAACGGTTTGTATTGAATATCTTTAACGATGTCGGTTCTGTCAGAGACGCTTTTGAGGTCGTCGCTGACCGTGAACTTCATCACGATGTTGCCGTCGCACTTTTCGAAATTCGTCTTGCAGCCGTCACCGTGATATTTGGTTGAGGACGAGTAGACGAAAAGCGTGCGGTTCTTCGCGAAATTCCTGTCTGGAACCACGCCGAGCATACCGGCCTGTCCCTCACAGAACAGGTCACTGCCGCTACTGGCGAAGCCCTCGGTATCCACCATTCCATACAGAGCATTCACGGTTCCATCTGGAGTTCTTACCGAAAGACCCTCGCATTTTTCAGTGTAGAACATCGTGCCGTCCGGCAGGAAAGCCATGTCCCAAGGCGCGTCCAGTCCTTCCAACACAACCGAAGACGAGATTTTGGGTACGTCCATCGCCCCTTCGTGTCCGTCTGCCCATGCAGCGGGCGCCATTGTCATCACGGCCAGTGCCGCGACAGCTGATAAAAGCTGTTTACTCATAGTGTCCTCCCATTCGTCTTTAATTTTTTTGACGTTATTGAGCGTACAATGGTCGGAGAAGATAACTTGAGCGTCAAGGGAAAGATCATTTAGTTGGTAAAAGTTTGCCTCGAAGGTTACAGAGCTCCGCCCTCCCCCTTTTTCGTGCTTCGATCTCAAATCACATCAGCCGATCCCGGTTTTCAACCAAACCCCGCCATCAATCACGCTCAGAAATTGCCTTTCCCCGCGCATCTCGCTAGAACCCGCAAAACGGCAATCAACACATCGGGAAGCGCAGGCTCATGGCTGAGAAATTTGTCTACTACATGGATGGCGTCTCAAAGACCTATCCGGGCGGAAAGCCCGTTTTCCAGAACATCAAGCTGTTCTTCTATCCCGGCGCAAAGATCGGCGTGATCGGGGTTAACGGCTCCGGTAAATCGACCCTACTGAAAATCATGGCAGGGCTGGACAAGGAATTCACCGGCGAGGCATGGGCCGACAAAGGCACGCGCGTCGGCTATCTGCCGCAGGAGCCGAAACTCGACGAGACCAAAACCGTGCGTGAGAACGTGATGGAAGGTGTCGCCCCCAAGAAAGCCCTGCTCGACCGCTTTAACGAGGTCGCGATGGGCATCGCCGACGATCCCGACCTGATGGACGAAATGACCGAGTTGCAGGACAAGATCGACGCGCAAAACCTGTGGGACTTGGACAGCCAGATCGATGTCGCGATGGAGGCGCTGCGTTGCCCGCCCGATGATGCCGATGTCACAACCCTGTCCGGTGGCGAGAAACGCCGCGTTGCGATGTGCAAGCTGTTGCTCGAATCGCCTGACATGCTGCTGCTTGACGAGCCGACCAACCACCTTGACGCCGAAACCATCGCGTGGCTGCAAAAGCACTTGCAGGAATACGCGGGCGCGGTGCTGCTCATCACCCACGACCGCTATTTCCTCGACAACATCACCTCGTGGATTCTCGAACTCGATCGCGGCAAAGGCATCCCGTGGGAGGGCAACTACTCCTCCTGGATGGAGCAAAAAGCCAAGCGGATGGAGCAGGAGAAAAGCGAGGATGCGGGCAAGAAACGCACGATGGCCCGCGAACTCGAATGGGTGCGCCAGTCACCCAAAGCCCGTCAGGCCAAGTCCAAAGCCCGCCTGAACTCCTACAACGAAATGGCCGCGCAATCCGAGCGCGAACTGGTCGGCAAGGCCCAGATCATCATCCCCAACGGCCCCCGTCTGGGCGGCAAAGTCATCGAGGTTGAGAACGTCAAAAAAGCCTTCGGCGACAAACTGCTGATCGACGGCCTCACCTTCAGCCTGCCGCCGGGCGGCATTGTCGGCGTGATCGGCCCGAACGGCGCGGGTAAAACCACGCTGTTCCGCATGATGACCGGACAGGAACAACCCGACGAGGGAACCGTCACCTTCGGTGACACGGTTCAACTCGGCTATGTCGACCAGTCCCGCGACGCGCTGGACGCGAAGAAAACCGTGTGGGAGGAAATCTCCGGCGGCAATGACATGATCCAGCTGGGCACGGCGGAGATCAACTCCCGCGCCTATGTCGGCGCGTTCAACTTCAAGGGCGGCGACCAGCAGAAGAAGATGAACATGCTGTCGGGCGGCGAGCGCAACCGCGTGCATCTGGCCAAACTGCTCAAAGAGGGCGGCAACGTCATCCTCCTCGATGAGCCGACCAACGACCTCGACGTGGACACCCTGCGCGCCTTGGAGGACGCCCTGCTCAACTTCGCGGGCTGCGCCGTGGTCATCAGCCACGACCGCTGGTTCCTCGACCGCATCTGCACGCATATGCTGGCCTTCGAGGGCGATTCACACGTCGAATGGTTCGAGGGCAACTTCGAGGATTACGAAAAAGACAAGATCGCCCGTCTCGGACCGGACAGCGTGGAGCCGAAGCGGATCAAGTATAAGAAGTTTTCGCGGTAGCGTTTGCCAAGCAAACGCGACTGACGGCTCAACAAAAACAGCTCTCAAGCGGCAGGTGCATCGCGCAAAGCGCGATCACCGAGAGCCTGCACCTCCCCCCTCCCACCCATACAAAGCGCCTGACCGAGGGGGGAGTGTGCTGCGCTTTGCGCAGGACGCGCCCGTTGCAAGCGATTTCCCAGGAAATCGCGCCAGACGAAAATGCGGGCGGGCAGGCGCGTGTCGCCGCTACGCGGCTACGGTAAACAGTTCCCAGATTATATCCCCGTAACCCCAGATTACTGTTCCTATAAAAGCAATTATAGGTCCGTGGAATGATGACAATTTTTTGTAGTAATCTTTATTATCATAATAATTATCTGTTCGTTCAGTATCTTTATTTTTATCTTTATCTACATAAAAAAGCGTATTGCCAGTTGGATCGAAAAGATATTTTTCTAATGCAGTAAATCCACCTATTACAACAACGATAGACCCTGATCTCTGAAAAGACTTTGCTAAACTATCTAAGAATAACCAATATACGGCAAGCGTAAAAACAAAAATTAAAAAAACTGCAAGAATATAGTATTTTGCAGTTGTTGATCGCATACTACAGTCGCTCATTTTACGAGACTTGGCATCACTCAAACCATCATCTCCTTCGTCCGGCTCAGCGTGATCTCCGGATAGTCCCTCTCCACGCGTTGAACGTCCCACGGGATGCGGATCATGTAGACGGGGTCGCCGTCGTGGTCTTCGGCGCATTGGCCTTTTTCTTTGTCCATGAACGCCTCGACGGCTTTGCGGTCGCCGTGGACCCAGCGGGCCTCGCGGTATTGGGTGGCCTCAAAGCGCACGGGCAGGCCGTATTCGGTTTCGATCCGGCTGGACAACACGTCGAATTGCAGCGCGCCGACCACGCCGACGACCCAGCCCGAACCGATCATC
>CALDZQ010000367.1 GCA_937944035.1 uncultured Neomegalonema sp.
TCTCCGTCGGATCGGAGCCAGAACATTCGACCAGCTTGTGACGGCTATTGGCGATATCTGCGATCTCTTCACACCAGACGAATGCTGGAATTACCTCGAAGCAGCAGGGTATGCCTCAGATTAAACGCGAAGCGCTTTAGACTATCAGGAATGATCCTTAGATCGTTCAGGATGGTCTAGGCATAGAAAATTATCCCCCGCACATGGTGCGGGGGGGAGCATGTCAAAGCCCCATATGCTCACGGCGGATCATGCAGCGAATAAAGCGCCAGCGCATGACATTCCCTCAAGGCGAAATCCACCGGATGCTTGCCCCGCGCTCTGTGACCGGGCGGCGTTCCCGGCCTGATCGGGGCGATATATTTACCTGTATCAGCGCGCGACGCCTGCCGCTTCACCTCCCACCGCGCCCGCCGCCGCGCCTGTTTCGGCAAATCACCCAGCGCGCGTTGCAACGCCAACAGCCGTCGGTTCAGACTTTCCGCACTGACCATATCGTCAGGCGTGGCGATCACCACAGGCTCGAAAACCTGCACCTCATCGAAAAACCGGATACGCGGCTGTCCCCGTGCCGCACGTCGCGGCTCAAACCGTTTGCGCGCATCGAACAGCGCAAATGCCGGAATCCCAGTCCCCGCCCCGCGAGGCACATCCCCCGCGATCACAGGCGCAGCGCGCGTCGCGGCAACCCGCGCCTCAATCCCGAAAACCTGTTTCACAACAACAACCAACCGCCGCAGAGCCGCCTCGGCAGGGCGCAAAACCCGCCACGCCGCCGTCCGCTCACACCTCGGCATCACCGCGTTCCCCGTCACCGCCAACAGCAGCGCGAGCATCCGCAGCAACACATCACGGTGTCGGTCGATTGCCAGTGTCCAGTCCATACAGTCCCACTTGATTGCTACAGTGGCGACAAGTAGAATAAATCAAGAACATTTGTCAAGCCCTCTATTTTCAAAAATCGCAAATCCGCGTTCATCCTTGCCCCCGCCCTGAAAATCCGGCTACCTCTCCTCAAGCAAAAAACGGGAACGGTATGAGCAAATTCACCCATTTCGATGAGAGCGGCGCGGCGGCGATGGTCGATGTGTCTGAAAAAGCCGTCACCTCGCGCAGCGCCACCGCGCGCGGGCGCATCACCATGACGGCCGGGACGCTGACCATGATCCTCGCCAAAGGCCACAAGAAAGGCGATGTCCTCGGCGTCGCCCGCCTCGCCGGGATCATGGGCGCAAAGCGCACGTCAGACCTGATTCCGCTGTGCCACCCGCTCGGCCTCTCCAAAGTCTCCGTCGATTTCACCCCCGACGAGGCCACCAACAGCATCGGGATCGAGGCCACCGCCAAAGTCACCGGCCAGACCGGCGTCGAGATGGAAGCCCTCACCGCCGTCAGCGTCGCGGCCCTCACCATCTACGACATGTGCAAGGCCGTCGATAAAGCGATGCAGATCTCCGACATCCGCCTGACCCATAAGGAGGGCGGCAAATCCGGCGTGTTCGAGGCCACATGACCCCCATAGCCCCGAACACTGGCCACAATATCACCCCTACCCCGCTCGCGATGCGGAGCCTGTGCGTACCGGCGTACAATGCCCGAAAAGACCCCGCATCAGGGTGCGGGGCAGGAAATCCCTTTAAGAATCAACGCCGGAGACAACTGGCATGACGCCCATGCTCACCGTCACCGAGGCCCGCGCCCGCATCCTCGCCCTGATGACCCCCGTGGGGCGCGAGGTCGTGCCGATCACCGACGCCGTCAACCGCGTCCTCGCCGAACCCGTCACCGCGCAACGCACCCAGCCGCCCTTCAACGCCTCGGCAATGGACGGCTACGCTGTCCGCGCGGCGGAAGTTTCCCCCGGCGCATCCTTCACCGTCACGGGCGAGTCCGCCGCCGGACACCCCTTCAACGGCCCCGTGCCCCCCGGCCACTGCATCCGCATCTTCACCGGAGCACCTGCCCCCGACCCCCTCGACCGGATCATCATTCAGGAGGATGTGACCCGTGAAGGCGACCGCATCACACTGAGCGACACTCTCGACCCCGGCCCTTATCTCCGCCGCGCGGGCCTCGATTTCAGTGCGGGAGACACCCTTCTCACCGCCCCCCGCCGCCTGACACCGGAGAACATCGCCCTGCTCGCCGCCAACGGCACGTCCTTCGTCACCGTCCACCGCAAGCCCCGCGTCACCCTGCTCGCCACGGGGGACGAGCTGGTCCTGCCCGGCGCACACACGCCCGAAGGCGCAATCATATCCTCGAACAATTTCGGCCTGCGCGCCCTGATCGAGACGCTGCACGCCAGTGCCGAAATCCTCCCCATCGCCGCCGATGACACCGCCGCCCTGCAACAGCTTGGCCGCGAGGGCGCGCAAGCGGACCTGTTCGTGACGCTGGGCGGCGCGTCCGTCGGCGACCACGATCTGATCCGCCCCGCGCTGAAAGAAATCGGCCTCGCCCTCGACCTCTACAAAATCGCCATGCGCCCCGGAAAGCCCCTTATGGCGGGCATGTTGGGCAGCACCCCCATGCTCGGCCTGCCCGGCAATCCGGTGTCGTCAATGGTTTGCGGCCGCATCTTTATGGCCCCCGCAATCGCGCGCCTCGCGGGCCTGCCCGGCAACGCCCCCGTTCTGCAAACCGCGACCCTCACAATCGACCAGCCGCAAAACGGCCCCCGCGAACACTACATGCGCGCGCGGTGTCATGTAGAGGACGGCACACTCCTGTGTACCCCGTTCGACAGTCAGGACAGTTCGCGTCTGGAATTATTATCGCAAGCCAACGCCTTGGCCATGCGCCCCGCCGACGAAAACCCGCGCAAAGCGGGCGATCCGGTACAAATATTAATGCTGTAAAAAAATAACATGACCCGACTTGACACGGGTCACGAACTTAAATAGAACGAAAAGCGATAGAGAAATTACTTGGGAAGGCGAAGCCCCATGTTGACTAAAAAACAGCATCAATTACTGACATATATCGACGATTACATCAGCGAAAAAGGTATATCACCTTCTTTCGATGAAATGAAAGAGGCACTTGAGCTGAAGTCCAAATCGGGCATTCACAGGCTCATCAGCGCATTGGAAGAACGCGGCTTCCTCCGCCGCCTCCACCACCGCGCCCGCGCGCTCGAAATCATCAAACGCCCTGAGGAGATGTCCAAGGCGGCGGCTCAGGCGAAGGGCTTCCAGCCCCGCGTGATCGAAGGTGGACGCCCCTATGGCAATGCCGCGATGCCGACCGACTTCCGCGAAGTCCCGTTGATGAACAAAATCGCCGCAGGTCTCCCGATCGAGGCCGCCCGCGCCCATGACGACACGATCATGGTCCCCGGCAATCTTGTTCCCTCATCCGGCGAGTTCTACGCACTCACGGTCGAAGGCGACTCGATGACCGGTGTGGGCATCAATGACGGCGACACCGTTATCGTCGAGCGCAGCGATACCGCCCGCACGGGCGAAATCGTCGTGGCCTATATCCACGGTGAGAACATGGCGACGCTCAAAACCTTGCGGATGAGCGGCAAGTCAATCGTGCTGGAGGCCGAGAACCCCGCTTACGAAAAGCAGGTTTACAAGCCGAACGCCGTCACCATCCAGGGCCGTCTCTCCGCCCTGATGCGCCGGTATAACTGAGAATATGTCACCCCGCGACTTGATCGCGGGGTCCATTATCCAGTTATGACTGATGGATGGATACCGCGGTCAAGCCGCGGTATGACAACGCTTTATTCTTCGGGTTAGCCACGAATGCCGATGTGTTTCACGGGCAAGACTCCCTTATCTACCCCCACCCGATCTTCGCCCGCATAAACGCATAGCCGAGCGCCATAAATGCAGCGCGCTCGCTGTTGTCCTTGCCATAGCCATGCCCGCCTGCGGGTGGTTCGTACAGATGGGCGTCATAGCCCATCGCTTGCAGTTTCGCTGTCATCTTGCGCGCGTGGCCGGGGTGGACGCGGTCATCCTTGCGGGCGGTGGCGACCAGGATCGGCGGGTAGTCCTGCCCCGCCTCCGCCGCATGATAGGCGGAAAATTCCTTGATAAAGGCCCAGTCTTCAGCCTTTGCAGGATCACCATACTCTGCCATCCAACTCGCCCCGGCGAGCAGCTTGGTATAGCGGCGCATGTCAATCAGCGGGATGGTGCAGAAAAGCGCGCCGAAATGGTCCGGGAAGCGGGTCAGCAT
>CALDZQ010000368.1 GCA_937944035.1 uncultured Neomegalonema sp.
CTTGAAGACGCACCGCTCGATGAGCTGCTCGAACCGTTGTTACCACCGGAGGAGCTTGAAGACGCACCGCTCGAAGAGCTGCTCGAAGCGTTGCCGCCCGAAGAGCTTGAAGACGCGCCGCTCGATGAGCTGCTCGAACCGTTGTTGCCACCGGAAGAGCTTGAAGACGCACCGCTCGATGAGCTGCTCGAACCTGTGTTGCCACCGGAGGAGCTTGAAGACGCACCGCTCGAAGAGCTGCTCGAACCGTTGTTGCCACCGGAAGAGCTTGAAGACGCACCGCTCGATGAGCTGCTCGAACCTGTGTTACCACCGGAGGAGCTTGAAGACGCGCCGCTCGATGAGCTGCTCGACCCTGTGTTGCCACCGGAGGAGCTTGAAGATGCACCGGACGATGAGCTGCTCGAACCGTTACCGCCCGAAGAGCTTGAAGACGCACCGCTCGATGAGCTGCTCGACCCGTTACCGCCCGAAGAGCTGGACGAGGCATTGCCGCCACTCGAAGAGCTGCTCGACCCGTTACCGCCCGAAGAGCTGGACGAGGCATTGCCGCCACTCGATGAGCTGCTCGACCCGTTACCGCCCGAAGAGCTGGACGAAGCATTGCCGCCGCCCGAAGAGCTGGATGACGAACCGGTGTTGCCGCCGCTCGATGATGAGCTGCTGCTCGAAGACGAGCTGCTGGAACCGTTGTTGCCACCGCTGGATGCGTTGCCACCTGAAGACGATGAAGAGCTTGAGCTGCTGCTCGTGCCATTCACGTTCACATTGACGTTTACATCCGCACCGTTGCCACCGTTACTGTTGTTGTTGACGGTGTTGTTCTTCGTGAGGTTATTCGTCGTGTTCGTCGCAAAACGGTTGTCGTTATTCGTTGTGCGATTGTCGACATTGTTGGTCGTGCGGTTGTCGTTATTGGTTGTGGCACGGTTGTCGTTGTTGGTAACGCGCCTATCAACATTGTTGGTCACGCGGTTATCGTCGACAAACGTCCGGTTATCATTGTTGGTCGTGCGGTTGTCGTTGTTCGTGGTCCGGGCATCGTCGATGAACGTCCGGTTGTCGTTGTTCGTCGTGCGGTTGTCATTGTTGACGACTGTGTTGTCGAACACGCGGTTGTCGAACACGCGGTTATCGATGATGTCACCCTGACCGCCATTGCCGCCATCAAGAATGATGGTCGAGCTGGAGCTGGAGCCGCCGCCGAACCCGCCAAAGCCGCTGAAGCCGAAGAAGGCTGGTGCTGCCGGAGCGATAACCGCCTGCTGTGGCGCTGCCGCAAAGACTGGGGCTGCCGCTTGCGAAGGCGTGATGTTGACGATCGTGTTAGAAGGCTGTGCCGCCGGAATGTTCGGGCAGACAACCGTCTGAGGCGCCGTCTGGATGATTTGCGGCGCTTGCTGAACGATTTCACGCTCAAGCACTTGCGTCTGCAAAATCGGTGCGGGCTGGGCGACGATGGTATCGACGATACGCTCTTCACCAACCATCTCGATCGGGCCGAGGTAAGGCTCGATATTGGTGAATTCGGTCACTGCCGTACCGCAATCGGAATTAACCGACCCGGTGATGTTCAGCGCACCAGGATTATAGGCTTCCGCAACAAAGCTTTCCTGCGACGTGATCGGGCGGGTCTGGATAACGCCCTGCGTGCCCATGTCGTATGACGATGCGCCGCTGTCGTATGAAGACGCTGTGCCGTAGTCATAGTTCGTCGCTGCGGCTGCACCGATGTCATATGTCTCGACTGTGCCATAATCAGACACACCATATGTGCCATAATCGGACGATTGCTGTTCGCTCACAACATACTGGCCGCCAATATCCGAAGGCTCGTAGTTGGTTGTGCTGAACGTTGAGGGAATAACCTCTTGGCGCATTGCAGGCGCTTCAATCGTCGCGCGGTTTTGCGGTTCGATCTGCATCTGTGGTGCAGGCGTTACCGGACCGACCGAGCCGCTGACCATTGGTTCAGCAGGCATCGTCAGGTTCTGCATGGTATCAACAGGCGGAAGCATAGGCTCCAGCGTGTATTCGTCTTCTGCAGAAGCATCGATCAGCGGCAGAAGCGCACGGTCAAGCGGATCACCCTGTCGGGCGTGTGGCGCGGCTTTTGTCGCATAACGCAGTTTAAAGAGCGCATTATCGCTCTCCGAGTTGATAGGTGCAGCAGATGCACCAAGCGTTGTCGCCAGAGTCGCCGCCGTAACGGCGACCCCTAGCGCTGTTCGCGATGTTGTCATTTTCCAATCAAACATGGTCGCCTCTTTATTCTTTATCGGATCGTTGTCAGTAGGTGAGAATGGCTTTGCAAGTGCTGGGCCATTAACTTTTGACAAACTTACTTACGTGAATTCAGTACTGGTCGTGTTATATTGTTTATTCAATACGTTTTCGTTATTTACAGGATACGTAATTAGGGTTTTTAGTTAACAGTAATAGTTTATTTTATTGGTTAATTTGAAATTTTACATGATTATTCAGTCAACTCCGGTGATTCACTGCCGGATTTGCGCGGGATAGTTACTTGTACGGTGGAGAAGGGATCGCGGGCTGGTTTTGCGGGAAAACCGAGAATCGTTCCGTATCGTTCTCAATCGTGACACAATGCCCGCTACCCTGTATCAACGGTTAAAATCGGTCAGTTTGGTCCAAACAAGTGCATGAAGCCCCGCACATGGGACAGTTTCATGTCCGGATTGGCCGGATTGACCGGTTAAGGTGATACGGCGTTGACGGACATGTGCCGGAAGCGGTTTGAACGGCAGGTATTTAATTGTGAGGAGCGCTCAGATGCGTGATGTGGTCCGGTTTTTCCGCAAACAGGTGGCGGGAATTGTGTGTCTGGTGATGCTTGTGGCTGTCGGCCCGGCTGCCGCGCAGCAGAATTTGAGTGGAACCTATCTCGGCCTCGATGCAGCACAGGGTCTCAGCGTCCAGTTGCAGGACAACGGGCGCAGCGTGTCAGGGCGTGTCTCCGCCCCCGATGGCAGCGGCCAGTCGATTTCCGGCGAGATGAAAGACGGCTCCGCTGTCGCAAAGCTGATTTTCCGGGGACAGCAGGGCATTGCCCGCTTCACCCCCAAAGGCGTCGGCCTCAGCATGATATGGAGTCCGGCCGACCAGAACGGCAATCGCACGGGCGGTGCTGATGTCGTCTTCGCTTTCCGCAGGCAATCGCTTGATCTGCCCGCGCAACCCGCCGGATTTGTCCCCGCGCCACCACCGGGCACGCGTCGGTTCGAGCCGGGTTCCTTTCTGCGCAGCTATGAGTTTTGGGAGCCGAACGCTGTCGCCGAAATCTACGACGTGATCGGCGAGCAATACCGCGCCATCATCCGCCTGTTCCCCGCCGTGCAGACCGACCTGATCTGGAAACTGTGCCAAAGCACATCCGTCCCAAGCGAGTTGGGCGAGGCATTGCGCGGCGAGGGCGTAACCTGCGCCCAGGTCGACAGCACCATCAAAGCGTCACAGGCAACGGGCGGCTTCAACCGCTTCAAGCGCCGTGTTCATACGGAAAAGGCCGATGCGCTGTTGGCCGTCGAATGCGCGCGGGGCATCCATAACGCCCCCGTCTGCATCGACGCCGCCCGCCGCACCCAACGCGCCGCCTCCGCACTGGAAACCGTCGCGACGGTAATCAAAGGGATTTGAGGCGTCTGTATATAGAGAGAGCGATCTCTCATATA
>CALDZQ010000369.1 GCA_937944035.1 uncultured Neomegalonema sp.
AAAACCGCTCCCTCTCAAAATATCTCAAACGAGGTTGCGGCCGCCCCGCCGATATGGTTGAAAAGTTCCCGCGTTTTAGAGCGATTTCAAGGGCAATGGGTGCATTGTCCGACTCGGAAAACGCGCCAAAACAAGGTGTTAGGG
This sequence comes from uncultured Neomegalonema sp., assembly GCA_937944035.1. Lineage (GTDB taxonomy): Bacteria > Pseudomonadota > Alphaproteobacteria > Rhodobacterales > Rhodobacteraceae > JAHDDY01. The sequence goes on from CALDZQ010000369.1 coordinate 145, forward strand.
TGTCCGGATGATCTTTATATCATACGGTGTGCTCTAGGAATTCGGGAGGTTGCCATGCGGGGCGTCCAAACACTCATCACGCCAACGCCGGAATCAGAGACGGCGCGTCTGGCACGATTTTTCAAAGAAGAGGGGCTGAGCGAGGACAGCGTGCTGCAAGCGGTTGATCTGATTTTGCAGCGGACGGATGTGTTCCTTGACGATGCCTTGGCCGTGACCAAAGAAACGGCGGGTTTCGAGTCGGCTTGCAAGGCCGGATGCGGGTTTTGTTGTCACACGATGGTGACGGTCGCCCCGCCGGAGGCGTTCTTCATCGCACGGCATATCGAGCAGGGATTTGACGCCGATGCGCGGGATGCCCTGAAAGCAAAGGTCATCGCCTATGCGCAGCGGACGCGGGAGATGGATGGCGGCGCGCGCTATGTGAAGCGCGAAGCCTGCCCGTTTCTGCGTGAAGAGGACTGGTACTGCGGCCTGCACACCGCGCGCCCGCTGGTCTGCCGCGCGATGCATTCCGGCTCCCTGCCCGAGTGCAAGGCGGCTTATGAAGCCCGCGATGCGCTTAAACCCGCCCCGACGATGGCGGTGTTTTTCAAAAACACCCAAGCCTATATGAGCGCCTATATCTCGACGCTGCGCCCGCGCGGGATCGTAATTTATCCGGTCGAGTTGGCCGGAGCGTTATCCGTGATTTGGCGCGAAGCGGATGCGTTCGGGCGCTGGCTGGCCGGTGAGGATATTTTTGCCAGCGCGAAACTGCCCGTGCCACAGGTCGAACGCGAATGACTCTAACTGCCCTCATCGCCAATAATCGCCTGCCAATCGCGATGACCGTGCAGGACGCGGATGATATGGATATGATCGTCATCTAGCCGAGACGATAGATGTCAATCTTGGGCGCTGTCATGCTTGGCCCGCATTTCCCGCAAAAGTGCTTTTAATTCAAATGGTTCAGCCACACCACTTTGAAAACCCTCGTCGATCAGGCTCTGAATCTCAGCAATTTTTGAAGCACGGTCCTGATCGCGGCGGATCAAGTCGCGCACGTAATCGCTCGCGTTGCTGTACCGCCCGTCTTTTGTCTGGCTCTCAACCCAAACTTTCATAGGGTCGGGAAGGGATACATTCATCGTTGCCATAAGCACTACCTCCTACAGTACATTGACAACGATTGGCAAAGTTTGTCAAGTTTTGCGGCGATGGCTTTAAGGCATCAGACGCGCCTCCTAAATATGAATCGCCCCTGACCCACACGCCATCGCCGCCTCGCGCATGGCCTCGGACAGGGTCGGGTGGGCATGGCAGGTGCGGGCGATGTCTTCGGCGGCTGCGCCAAACTCCATCGCGACGCAATATTCGTGGATCAACTCGCCCGCTGACGGGCCGATGATATGCACGCCCAAAATCCGGTCCGTCTCCGCATCGGCCAGCACTTTCGCGAAACCGTCTGTGGCGAAATGCGCCTTGGCGCGGCCATTGGCCATGAAGGGGAATTTGCCGACTTTGTAAGCCCGCCCCTGCTCCTTCAACTGTTCCTCGGTCGCGCCGACATTGGCGACTTCGGGGTCGGTGTAGATCACGCCGGGGATCACGCCATAGTTCACATGCCCGTGCTGCCCCGCGATATGCTCGGCCACGGCAACGCCCTCATCCTCGGCTTTATGCGCCAGCATCGGCCCGTCGATCACGTCGCCGATGGCATAGATGCCGGGCACGGAAGTCTGCCATGTGCCGTTGGTCTCAACTTGCCCGCGCTTGCTCATCGCAACGCCGGCTTCCTCCAGCCCCAGCCCTTGGGTGTAGGGGCGGCGGCCCGTGGCGAGCAGCACGATGTCGGCATCGACCACTTCGGGGCTTTCGTCTTTGCGGTTCTCGTAAATCACCTTCAACCGCGCGCCGGAGGCATCGACGCGGGTGACGGCGGCGTTCATCGTGAACTGCATCCCCTGCTTGGTGAGGATTTTCTGGAACTGCTTGGAAATCTCCGCGTCCATGCCCGGCGTGATGTGGTCGAGATACTCGATCACCTGCACCTCGGCCCCCAGACGCCGCCAGACCGAGCCAAGCTCCAGCCCGATCACACCCGCACCGATCACCACCAGCTTCTCCGGCACTTTATCCAGCGTCAGCCCACCCGTGGAGGTGACGACGCGCTTTTCGTCAACCTCGACACCGGGCAGCGAGGCAGGCTCGGACCCTGTGGCGATGACGATGTTCTTGGCGCTCAGGCTCTGGTTTTCGCCCGAATTCAGCGCGACCTCAACCTTACCCGCGCCCGCAACTTTGCCCCAGCCGTCGATCCAGTCGATCTTGTTTTTCTTGAACAGAAACGCGACGCCGCCCGTCAGCTGATCCACCTGCTCGGCGCGATACTTCTGCATCTGCCCCATGTCGATGCTGGGGTTGGCGACGATGCCCATCTTGGCAAAATTGCCGTCCGCCTCGTGATACAGATGCGACGCGTGCAGCAGCGCTTTTGACGGGATACAGCCGACATTAAGGCATGTGCCGCCCAGCGCACCGCGCCCCTCGACACAGGCGACCTTCATCCCCAGCTGCGCCGCCCGGATTGCACAGACATATCCGCCCGGACCCGCTCCAATGACGATGAGATCATAGTCGGCCATAACATTCGCTCCCGCTGAAAGGTTTGAGCTTATCTAACGGGTGCGGTGCAGCAATGCTAGAGCCATTTCAAGAAAAACCAAGAGGCTCCCGACTCGGAAATTGCGCTAAAACAAAGACATAGAGCTTTTTCACGATCAGTGGTTATGGAAAAATCTCTCGTCCCTTATGAAACAGGCGCGGATGATTACCTCACCCGCGCCCGCCAATCATCATTCAGCTCATCACCCCGCACAATCACGGGGCGCGATTACATCCTGTGCGTGATGCTCAGTTATTCAGCTTCCATTTCCGGCCCAGCTCGTCAAAGAAACCGCTCTCCTGCTTCAACGCGATCCAGGTGTTCACGTAGTTGATCCACACCTGATCGGCCTGCGGCAGCAGCATCGCCACAGGAGTGCGGGCTTTGGGGGCCGATACGGGAACAACCATCATCTGCGAATATTTCTCAACCAGTTTGAAGGCTTCGACATTCGAGGTGATATGCGCATCCGCGCGTCCCGCCAGAACCTCCTGAAAGTCCCGCGCGGGGCTTTCAACGATCTTGTGCTTCGCGTCGGGGAAGAACTCCTTGACCTGTTTCTCCTGCGTCGTGCCCAGCGTCGCCGCCACGGTCACATCAGCTTTGTTCAGATCTTCCCAATCCGAAAATTTCTCCGCGTTTTTCTTCAACACCAACGGCACGGTCGCCAGCGAGAAATAGCTGGTCGAATAGCCTGTCGCCTTCGCACGGGCCGGTGAAACCGACGCCGATCCGGTCATGTGGTACTTGCCGGAGGTCACGCCGCTGACCAGCGTTTTCCAATCCGCAGGCACAAATTCGACTTCGACGCCAAGGTCTTTAGCCAGCTCGGTCATCACGTCGATGTCGTAGCCGGTGTAGGAGTTGGTGGCGACATCCTTCATCGTCATCGGGTTCCAGTCACCCGTCGTGCCGACCTTGAGCGTCCCGCTGCTCAAAATATCTTTCAGCGCGCCTTCGGCTTTGGCAATCGTCGGCGTCACAAGCAGCATCATCGCTGTGGTCGCGATTTTCAGAAATTTCATCGTTTCGTCTCTCCGGTCTTTGAAAGGCCCATGCCTTTTGGATAGGTCACACATATCGCGGTGCAACGGAATGACCAGCAGTTTACGCTTTGTTCATAAATTTGCAACTTTCTCTGTATGGATGTGAGTAAGGCGCTAGAATATCTTTGTGGTTTATTGAATGGTGATTGAATGGGCAGCCTCTCCCGACGGACTCTCCTGCTCGGCGCGGGTGCAGTGGCCGGATACGGCACGACGCGGGTGTTCGGCTCCCGCGTCCCCGTCCTTGACGGCACATCCCCCCTGCGTCCGGCGGGCGGGCGCAAAACGCTCAACGACGCCTCCGGCCTCAGCGAAACGCCGATCCGCAAGCGGATCAATATCGGCGAAAATCCCGGCAAAGCGCTCGTCACGGTCCTGCGCAAAGAACTCAAAGACGCCGCCGCCGGGGGCCGCCCGGTTAACATAGGCGCGGCCCGTCACTCGATGGGCGGCCATGCGATCCCGCGAGACGGCCACGCGATCACCTTCGACACGCAATTCCTCGAACCCGACACCGCCGCCCGAACCTACCGCGCCCATGCCGGATTGCGGTGGCGCGAGGTGATTGCACAGCTTGACCCGCTCGGCTTCGGGCCGAAAGTAATGCAGTCGAATCACGACTTCGGCGTCGCCGCCACTTTCTGCGTCAACGCCCACGGCTGGCCCGCCCCCCACGGCCCGATGGGCGCAACCGTGCGCAATGTGGAAATGGTGCTGCCCGATGGCGAGTTGGTCACATGCTCGCGCAGTGAGAACGCCGATCTCTTCACCCACGCGATGGGCGGCTACGGGTTGACGGGTCTCATCACCCGGATGGAGGTCGAGATGGCCCCCAACCGCCGCCTCGTCCCGACCTATGAGCAGATGCCAAGCGCCGCTTATGCCGACGCGATGGTCGCCGCGCTCAAAGACCCTAACGTCGACATGGCCTATGGCCGCCTCAACGTGGACCGCGCGCGGTTTTTCGAGGATGCGCTCCTCATCACCTACCGCCCCGATGCCGACCAGTCAGCCTTGCCCCCCGCCGGCACGTCGGGCTTTATGTCCAAAGCCTCCCGCCACATCTTCCGCGCCCAGCTTGGCAACGAGCGGATCAAGCGGTGGCGGTGGGGGGTTGAGACGGGCATCGGTCCGGCTGTCGCTGGCGGCCCCGTTACCCGCAATTCGCTCATCAACGAGCCGGTGGTGACGCTGGATGATAACGACCCCGACCGCACCGATATTCTGCACGAATACTTCGTCGCGCCGGACAGATTTCCGGAGTTTATCACCGCCTGCCAAGACGTGATCCCCGCCTCCTATCAGTCGATGCTCAACATCACGCTGCGCTACGTCGCGGCTGATACCGAGAGCTGGCTCACCTACGCCCCGGTCCCCCGCATCGCCGCCGTCATGCTGTTTTCTCAGGAGATGACCGCACGCGGCGAGGCCGATATGGCACGGATGACCCGCGATCTCATCGACCGCGTTCTCGCAATCGGCGGCAGCTACTACCTGCCCTACAGACCCCACGCGACGCCCGCCCAACTGCTGCGCGCCTACCCTCGCGCACCTGGGTTTGTTGCCAAAAAACGCGAGATTGACCCGCAAGGCGTTCTGCGGAACGGTTTTTGGGACAAATATTTGGAGGCGCTATGACCATGCCGGGCTTGTTCAGCACAAGCGAAGCGCCGTGCGGGCAATCCGGAGCAGCATTCCCGCCGGAACCGGACCTTCGGAACAAGTCCGGCGGTGACAGCAAGTTTTACTGGAATAAAAACCATCCACAAAGGCCATTCCCATGACCACTTTGCGCAAAATTGCATTCGTCTATTTCATCATCCTGCTGGGCGCGGCGGCCCTCAATTATATTCCCGGCATTGTCGATGCGGAAGGGCTGGCCTTCGGCATCTTCGCCCTGGACATTTTCGATGACGCCCTGCATCTGGCCTCTGCGCTGTGGGCGCTGGGCGCGGCGCTGATCTCGCACCGGGCGTCAAAGCTGTTCCTGCTGATCTTCGGCGCGCTATATCTGGCCGACGGCGCGCTGGGCCTTGCCACAGGCTCCGGCTTCCTTGATTTCGGCATCTTCAACAACGGCGTGCTCGACCTGCCGTTCAACTTTAAAATCCTTGCCAACCTGCCGCATATCAGCCTCGGCGGCATCGCCCTGTTGTCAGGTCTGTTTCTGGACCGCCGCTGATGCGCCGTCTGTGGAAATGGCTCAAGCGCGGCCTGTTCGCGCTTGTCCTGTTCATCGTCCTGCTGTTGGTCCCCGTTGCCTATAACGAGCTGGCCTGCGTGGCCGAGCCGTCCGGCGACAGCCATACCCCGCTCATCACCGATGCCGCGTGGCAGCGCCCGGAATCGCGCACCCTGACCACCTATCCCGAATGGCACATCGTCCATGCCTACGACGACTACGCCAAGGTTATCAGCACGGGCGACCCGCATGATTTCGGCTATTTCCGCGCCATCAAAGGCTTCTGGTCCTCGCTCTGCGCTCTGAGCAAAGCCTCCGGCGCGCATGGCGGCTTCACCACCGCCAGCAAGCAAACCATCTACACCATCGGCGTCAGCTTCACGGCGGAACTGCTCGCCAAAGCCGCCTATGAGGAAATCCCCGGACGCCTGTTCGCGATGATTGACGGCGACCGCCGTTCAGTGCTGGAGGATATATCCGCCCGACAGGCCGCCGATTACGCGACATTCCTCCAGCAAACCCCGTGGTACAAATGGAATTTCACCCGCGATGTCGTCGAGTTGAAAACCAACGCCACCGACCGCCCCCGCGACCGCGAACGCGCCATCGCGCTGGGCTTTGAATACGAGGCAAAACAAGCCTACGCGGGGATTATCGCGGCGGCGGTGGAGGGCATGGGCGAAGATAATCTCCGCCTGCGTATGATCCTCAACGGCATCGACGCCGCCGCCCTGCCTGACAGCGTGACGCTCATCACCGAACGCCCCGAAGGCATTGAGGTTGAGACCCCGCGCTACCGCACGCTCACCAACATTCTCGTTGAACTGGCCGGAAGAGGCGCGGATTTCATCGAGATTGCGGGCAATGACGACATTCTCTTCACCGCCATAACCGCCACACCCCCGCCGGACGCCCTGTTCACCTTCCCCCGTCAGGGCTATGGCGACACCCGCGCGCTGTTTATGGTCAAAGTTCCCGATCTCGCCGACATCATCCGCGAAGGCGGCCTGAGCGTCGAACATATCCATGATTATTAGGCGGGTCATCGGCGGCGCCCTTACCCTGCTGACAGCATGGATCGCCATCATGGCCCTCGTGATGCGGTTCAGCGACGCCGCCCCCGCCGCCGTGGTTGTCCTGCCGACCGGACAGTTCCTCGCGGCAATGCCCGATGCCGCCATCCTCTCACGCTCGCAAGTCTCGATCACACTGCAAAGCGACAGCCCCGCCTTCGCAAAATCCCTCTACGCTGCGGGCGCTTGGCTGGTGCTGCCGGCCGGGCTGGCGGGATGCTTGCCGCTGCCCGTACAATTCAGATAGAAACTTGAGGCTTGGCTCCCGCGCCACATCTAACAGCCTGTGCCAACACCGGAGCGCCCATGCCGATCATCCAACTGTCCAACGTGACCAAGCGCTTTGGTACGTTCACGGCCCTCGACGCGGTATCGCTGGACGTGAGCAAAGGCGAGCGCGTCGTCGTTTGCGGGCCGTCCGGTTCCGGCAAATCGACCCTGATCCGCTGCATCAATCAGCTTGAGGTCCACGACGCGGGCACGATCACCGTCGATGGTGTCATGCTGGATGGCAGCAAAGCGGCACTGAACCGCATCCGCGAAAAAGTCGGCATGGTGTTCCAACAGTTCAACCTGTTCCCGCATCTGTCCATCATCGACAACCTGATCCTCGGCCCGATGCGCGCGCGGGGCAAAACCCGCGAGGAAGCCCGCGAGATTGCCATGCGCTACCTCACCCGCGTGCGCATCCCCGAACAGGCCGATAAATTCCCGCGACAGCTGTCCGGCGGACAGCAACAGCGCGTCGCCATCGCCCGCGCGCTGTGTATGGAGCCGGAAATCCTGCTATTTGACGAACCGACATCGGCGCTGGACCCGGAGATGATTAACGAGGTGCTGGACGTGATGGTCGGGCTGGCCGAAAGCGGCATGACCATGATCGTCGTGACCCATGAGATGGGCTTTGCCCGCAAAGTCGCCGACACGATGGTGTTTATGGATCACGGCGAGATTGTCGAAACCGCCCCGCCCGAAACCTTCTTCACCGCCCCGAAAAGCCTGCGTTGTCAGGATTTCCTGCAAAAAATCCTGCCGCATTGAGGGATAGTATCATGTCAGTTTTCCCTCATCTCACCGCGTCACTGTCACCCCCGGACTTGTTCCGGGGGTCCGGTTCCGGTGGAAATGCTATTCCGGATTGCCGACACGGCGCTTCGCTTGTGCTGAACAAGTCCGGCAATGACAGTGGGGTCAGAATCCTGATCCTTCTAGCCCTGCTTGCAACCCTCACCGGCTGCTCCGCCGACTGGGGCTGGTACGTCGTGGACCCCTCAACGAAATCGGGGTGGATCAATCTTAAATTCCTGCTCAGCGGCCTCTACTACACCATCCTGCTGTCCGTCACCGCGATCCTGATTTCCGTCGTCATCGGCCTGCTGGTGGCGTTGCCGGGCCTGTCGAAAAACCCCGTCCTGCGCGGCTTCAACCGGGTTTATGTCGAGATCGTGCGGGCCGTGCCGATTTTGGTGCTGATCCTGTGGGTCTATTACGGCCTGCCCCAGGTCGCGGATATTTCCATCAGCGTCTTCTGGGCGGGCGTTCTCGCGCTTGCCCTCTCGGACAGCGCATTCGAGGCCGAGATTTTCCGCGCGGGCATCCAATCCATCGACAAAGGCCAGTACGAGGCCGCCCATTCCGTGTCGCTCAACTATTCCGACACGATGCGCTTCGTCATCCTGCCCCAAGCCATCCGCCGCATCCTGCCCGCGCTGGGCAATCAGCTGGTCTACATGCTGAAAATGTCGTCCCTCGTCTCGGTGATCGGGATGCAGGAGCTGACGCGCAAAGCCAACGAGCTGGTCGTCACAGAATACCGCCCGCTCGAAATCTACACGATCCTTGTGCTGGAATACCTCGTCCTGATCCTGATCGTCTCTGCCGGTGTGCGCTGGCTGGAGCGCCGGATGCAGACGGATGAGCGTTAAGCGTTGAGAATCCGCATCGTGTACCAATGGCCGACGCAAGCGGCGGCGATCACCACGCCGACCACCGTCACAAACACCGCCATCAGCGGATAGCCCAGCCACACGATCAGCACGTAGTTGATACAGGCCGGCAGCACCAGCTGCCGCGCGAGGCCCAGCGCCATCGGAAACATCGGCCTCTTCATCGCCTGCAAAACCGCCATACTCTGAAACAGCACCACATAGCCGTAAAACGCCAGCGCATCGATGCGCAGATAGGTTGCGCCCGTGCCGATGATCGTTTCATCACCGCTGAAAACGCTCATCAGGGCAGGGGACAGAAACACCATCACCGGAATGCAAACCGCCGCCATCCCAAGACCGACGGTCAGCCCTTTGAGATAGCTTTCCCGCACGCGCGCGGGCTGTCCGGCCCCGAAATTTTGTCCCGCCAGCGCCATCACGGCGGCGTTCAGGCCCAGCGCGGGCAGCAGCAACACCTGCTCAAGGCGCAGCCCGACCGTGTAGCCCGCAACCTGCTCGACCCCGAACTGTCCGACGAAGGCGATGGTGATGAAACCGCCGAGAATGATGGTCATCATATTCAGGCTTGCGGGCACGGTCTGGCGCAGAAACGGTCCCCAGCGCGCCACCTCGAACCGGGGCATCGCCCACGCGCCCAGCCGCCGCTTCAGCACTGAAAACAGATAAACCGCCGCACAAATCTTGATAATCACCGTCGCCAGCGCCAGCCCCGTGACACCCAGCCCCAACCCGAAAGTCAGCGCCGGGTTCAGCGCGAAATTGGCGAAAAACCCCACTGCCAGCGCATTGCGATTGGACTTCGTGTCCCCCATCGCCATCAACGCCCCGCTGGCCACAAAGCCCAGCACGAACGCGATATTCCCGATCAGGGTGACGGTCAGATACTCCTTCGCCAGCGGGGCCGTCTCCGGCGTCGCGCCCAGAAACGCGATCACCTCATCCGCGATCCACCAGCCGATGCCCAGCGACAGTGCCGAGACGACAATCGCAACCCCGAAGCCGGTATCCAGCCACGCCTGCGCCTCGTTCCGGCGGCCCGCGCCAATATCCGAGGCGATCATTGCCGCCGTCCCCGTCTGCAAGCCCGCACCCATGCCGACCAGCAGGAAAAACACACTCCCCGCCACCGACATCCCGGCCAGCGCCGCATCGGACAGCATCCCCGCGAACCACAGATCGGTCAGATTATAAAGTGTGTTGAAAACCATCCCCATCGACGCGGGGATGGAAAGCCGGATCAGATGGCGGTAGATCGACCCCTTGGTGAGATCATCGCTGGATGCGTTCATCCACCGCGCGTATCAGGTAAATCCGCGTCAGTCACCCGATCGCGGCAGAGGCGGGGGTTGCGAGGCAAAAATACCCGACAGCGCCGCCACGTCGGAGGCTTTTTGCCATCCGTCCATGCCCGCCGTCCACACCAGCGTACCATGCGCCAGCTTTCCGTCACGGGCCAGCGCCGCCAGCGTGGCATCATCATGCGGGCCGCTCGCCGTGCCGTTCATCTCCACATGCCACGCCCCGCGCGAAGGCAGGGGCGGGGGCGCAGCGGCGGGCGCGGACATCGCGCCGCCCATTGCATTGCCCATCGCCATGCCCATGCCCGCGCCGATACCCGCCGCAGCCGCACCGCCGCCGCCCTCGTTAGAGGCCGCCGCGCGCATCGCTTCAGCGGTTTGGAATTGGGTGTATTTGTGCAGATCACCGATCACGCCCATCTGCGTCCGGCGGTCCATCGCTTTTTCGACTTCCGGCGGCAGCGACACGTTCTCGACCAACAGCTTCGACAGCTCCAGCCCGTATTCCTGCATCTCCTCGGCAACCTTGGCCGTCGCGAATGCACCCAGATCGTCGTAATTAGCGGCCAAATCCAGCACGGGGATTTGCGAGGACGCGATCACATTCGAGAAACGTGACACGATGATGTTACGCAACTGCCCCTGAATCTCATCCGTCGTGAACTCGCCATCCGTGCCGACAATCTCGCGCAAAAACACCGACGGATCACCCACCCGCATCGTATACGTGCCGAACGCGCGCAGGCGGGTCGGGCCGAATTCGGGATCGCGCAGCATGACCGGATTCTTCGTGCCCCATTTCAGGTCCACGAACCGCTTCATGCTGACGAAGTAGATCTCCGCCTTGAACGGGCTTTGAAAGCCGTGGTCCCAATGCTGCAACGTTGACAGGATCGGCAGGTTGTTGGTTTCGAGCATATAGAGGCCGGGCGGGAACACGTCCGCAATCTGGCCCTCGTTCACAAACACCGCCGCCTGTCCCTCACGGACCGTCAGCTTTGCCCCGTGTTTAATCTCGTTGCCATAGCGCTCAAAGCGCCAGACCATCGTATCGCCGTCGTCCGTCGTCCAGTCGATTACGTCGATAAATTCGCCGGTTAAACGATCCCACAAGCTCATCTGGCACTCCTAATACGTCTGTTCCCTGCGCAAGTCGGGCAGGCCTTGAACGATCTGTCGCACCAACGGCCGGGCTTCCGCCTCGGACATGCCCGCCGTCAGTCTCGGATCGTATAACACCCTAAGCAGATATTCATCGTGACGGGTCAATTCAATGAATTCCTGGTCATCATTGAAAATTGAAGGCCGCGCCAATGGATCATCATTAATGATTCCAAAGACTTGCGTGAATTCTTCTGTGAGGCAGGCGCGACGGAAATCGCCCTGTAATTCGGATTTGATGAAGATCAAACCCACCGTCAGCGAGGCATCATCAGGGTCGGACGCTATCGTGCCGATGCAGGGCAGTTCGGGCCGTTTCGTCCATGCATCCAGGAAATCGCTGATCGTTTCGCCAAACCGGCGCTCCAGCACATCCATGAAAACACGCCGCTCTTCGGGGCGCAGGACCATGAGCTTGATGTTCGCTTGCTTGACATCGTCAATCCGCGTCACTTTGCGCCCGATCACCGAGCTGAGCGTCCCGCTCAACGCCTGTAGATGCGCGAGATCGGCGGCGCTTGTGCCGTAGGTCGCATAGCTGATGTCCGATTTCCAGCGTAGCAGGCCGATCTGCGCCCCTTCCACGATGGTGCGGTCGCCGATCACTTGCGGTTCGCTGTTGAAGGCCAGCTTCAGGAAGTTTTTCTCGACCAAAGCCGCATCAAGCGGTGCGTCGGCGGGGTCGTAATCGGTGCGGAATTTATCCTCGCTGCGGTAGTATTCCGCCGCCACGCCGTACAGATCGGACAGCTTTTCCCCTTCAAAGCGCGGCGCGCAGCCGGGCAGCAGCAGGGCCGCCGCCGCAACGCCCGCGATTAATGCCGCCCTCACGCGCCCTCACCGGGACGCAGTTCCGCGATCACCTGCTCGGCAATCGGCACAACCTGTTGCAGCTTCATGCCGGAGCGGATGCGCGGATCGTACAGCATCTGAATCAGCAATTCGTCATGCGAGGTCAGCGTCTCGTAAGCGCCGTCATCATTGAAGATCGACGGCATCGCGCGCGGATCATCGTTCAGCAGGCCAAGACTTTGGGTCAGTTCTTCGATGATACAGGTCTCCCGCCACACTTGATCCAACTCATCCTTGATGAATATATGTGCGGTTCCGGTAATACCGGTATCAGGATGCCGTGTGGTCAGCGTGAAGCAGCGGTCCGACTCATAATCGCGCCAATTAGACGCCAGCCCCGCAACCTGCGGACCCAGCCAGCCGCTCGACAGCAATTCGGCAACCTCGCTGCCCCGGTATTGCGGGGGGACAAAGCGCAGGTCCATGTTGTGCGATTCCGCCGGTCCCGCCTCGCGGATGTCCAGCCCCGAAAGGCGGCTCAAGCGTTGCGACAGCGCGGCGACCTGCACACGATCACGCGGCTTTGCACCCGCCAGCCGATAGCGGACCGGCCCCTCCCATTTCGAGATGGCGATGCCGCCATACTGGTCGGTATCATCCGCCGCCTCGGCATAGAGGGCGATCGACAGGAAGTTACGCAGCACGTCGGTATTCGTGTAACGCGGCTCGGTCCGCACGGAGGCGGCATAGAATGGCAGCGGCACGGTGGAAGGCTGCACACGCGGCGGGATCGCGCCCACCGGCGTTCCGCGCGGGATCTGCTGCAACCCCTCCGACGGAACGCCGCAAGCCGCAAGCGCCCCCCCGATGGCCAAAGCCCCGAAAGCCCGTAACAGGGCAGACCTGCCAAATGCCGCCAAGCCGATCATCCCGCAGAAATCCCGACATTGTCACCCGTGCCATCGCCGCGTGATTTTGCCGATGCGAGAGTGCGTTTCAGCTCCTCTTCCATCTTCTCAAGCTCGGTCTCGGCGGCGGCACGGCGGCGCTTGCCCTCATCCGCGATTGCCAGACTTTCGTCGATGGTTTCGATGAGTTTCTGGTTCGCCTGTTTGACCGCTTCAATATCAAAGACACCGCGCTCCATCTGCTCACGCACCTCACGGTTCGCCATTTGCAGATTGTCAGCGTTTTTGGTCAGCAGCTCGTTCGTCAGATCGGTTGCGTCCCTGACCGTGCCTGCCGCATCCCGCGAGCGTTGGATCGTGACCGCTTGCGCAAGCTGCGTCTGCCACAGCGGCACGGTGTTCACGAGGGTCGAGTTGATCTTGTTGACCAGACTCTTGTCGTTCTCCTGCACCAGCCGGATCGAGGGCAGCGACTGCATCGTCACTTGCCGCGTCAGTTTCAGATCATGGACACGACGCTCCAGATCATCACGGGCGGCCCGCAGATCGCGCAATTCCTGCGCCCGGATCACGCCGTCATTCTCAGGCGCTTCGGCGACATAACGCTCTTTCGCCGGAATTTCATTGTCATCCAGATCGGCCAGCTTGGCCTCGCCCGCCGCGATATAAAGCGCCAGCTCGTCATAAAAGTTGAGCGAGGAATCATACAGCTTGTCGAGAAATTTGATGTCTTTCAACAGCTTGGTCTCGTGGGTCAGCAGCTCGTCCTGAATTTTGTCGATCTGCCCGCGCACTTGCTCGTATTGGGCCACAAAATCCGCGCTCGACGCCGATTTGCCCCTGATCCACGCCCAGATACGGGCGAGAAAGCCCTGCTCACCGGGCGCAAGCTCGCTGACATCAAAGCCGCGAATGGTCGTGACCATCTTGCGCAGCGATGATCCGGCGGGGCCGACATCCTTGTTGCGCACACCGTCCAGCATCTCATCCGAGATCGAGGTCAGGTCTTCCTGCGCTTTCGAGCCGAATTTCAGGATCGTCTGCGTGTTTGACAGATCAATCTCGCCCATCCGCGCACGGATTGCGGCGACCTGATCGGGGTCAGCGCTTTGGATCGTAATCAGTTCCTGCTTCGGCGCGGGCAGTGTCATGAGCACCCCTTCGGCCTCACGCACAGCAAGGGCGGTTTTTTCTCTCAAAGCATCAATCTGGTCAGCGGCCATGTCGGTCCTCTTGTCGTCTTGCGGTGCTATCGCAGCGCGCTTTCATGTTTCATGCGGTCGGCGAGCACATCAATCTCAACATCAAGGTCTATTTGATCGTTCACCAGAAGTTTTTCGTGTTGGGCGTCAAAAGTTTGCTGCATATCGTCCAGCAGGCTGCGGAATTTCATATACATGCCGCTTTCGCCGAGATCATGTTGATTATCGGCATATTTGCGCGTCGCCTCCAGCGCCCCGTCGAGATAAACTTTCAGAAACTTGCGCGCCCTGCGCAGGTCTGAGGGATCTTGCTCGATCCGTTTGAGAATATCCCGCGCCCGCGCTGTGATTTTTGCCAGCCTGTCCCGCAAGGGACGGTCGGCAATATCGGCAGCGGAACGCTCGATACCCTCGATTTTCTCTTCCGCTTCGCGAATGGCTTCTTCCACCATCTGCGGCGTCACCCCCGACAGCGAAATCTCGCCCTTGGCGCTCATCGGGTCGAAGCCGAAAGTCAAAAGCGAGGCTCCCGCGCCCAGCACACCAAGGCCCAGCGCCTGTATCCAATCAATCTGCCAGCCCAGTGCCGCCGTCAGCGCCAGCGACACCCCCAGCAGAGCGGACCCGATCATCTTGCGCGGCATCGCGGGCGGCGAGGCGAATTTGCGCATCGCATACGCCTCTTCGGCATCGCCCCCCTGCCGGATCAGGAAAGCGGCCATTCCGAACATGCCGAACAAAGCGAAATTGCGGGCCATCGCCAGAACATCACCGCCGGACAATTCCTTAAAACCCGCGATAATCAGCGGCGTTGCAGCCGCGATAATGAACCATCCGCGCTTCCTGAAACGGGCGCGTTTTTTTCCGGCGGTGTCCAAACGCAGCGCGCTTGAAACCGGCTTTGATTGAGGACGGGCCACAGGTGCGGACGCACCGCCCGACGCATCCGGACTGTTCGGCCCGCCGAATCGCTTGCCGGAGCGCGGTGTGTAAGGCTGCCCGTTTGGATCGGTCATTAATATGCTTCCATAACAGCACTGTAGAGCGGCACAGCACTGACGAAAGTGCCACATGCGGCCGCGCCAATCATGCCCATGAGAGCGACAAACGCAAGTGTTCGAACCAGACGCATGTTCATTTTGGCACAATCCTTATGCTGAATCCGGAAAAACCGATGTTCTGATATTACTTAGGGAACATCGCTGCGCTTGTAAGAGCAATAGGCATCGAAGCCCGAAAATCAGCGGCCACACAACAAAAAAGCGCGCCCCGAAAGGCGCGCTTGAACTCATCACGTCGCTGAAATCAGCGTGTGCCGGTCGTCGAAACAGCGGCGTCATCGTCGCCGGACGCGGCCGCAATGATACCAACGATCGCTGCCGCGCCAACCAGACCAACAGCCAAACCGCCATATCCGAGACCTGAGTTAGCCAAAACCGGCGCATATGCAGGGCCGACCGGAACTACTGCCGGGGGAGGAGGAGGAGGTGGTGGTGGTGGAGGAGGCGGGGGAGGAGGTGCAGCCGCAACCACAGCCTCTTGAACCGGCTGCGAAGGGCCATAGTACTCTTGGAAATCCGTCAGGCGTGCCGCTTCACTGGGGCAGGTCACACCGCTCGTACCGCCGCAGGTTTGCGTCGTGGCACGTTGCAGATTCGTTTGGCAAGGAACGATCGTCCCGCGTGTCTCGTAACGGGCTTGCTCACCCGCGTTCCAGGACGGGCCTGTCGCGCCGGAGAAATTCTGAGGTGTTACAAAGCGGTAGTAGGAACCCTCTTGCAGAGGCGATCCGGAAACATCCGTGCCGGCCACAGCGATTTGCGTGAACTCACGTCCGTAAATGAACGATGCATCCGATCCGCGCCAAGCCAAAGCATTCGTGTCAACACACGAGCTGTTAGCCGCATATGTTGTCTGTTGGGGCGCAACGAAGCTTTCCGTCGTTGTTACAGGCGCGTCGAGATATTGGACATTGCTGTAAACGTCAGAAATGGTGGTCGTCGTGTTCGGCACACCGATCACTTCGCCTGCGACTGCGCTTGCGGAAGGCACTGCGATGCGGGCCGCATTCGTGCCTTGCGACTGGATTGTCAGACCCGAAGAACTAACGCTTTGCGCGACAGCGGCCTCAGGCAGCACTGCCAGCGACATGACTGCCGCAACAGCCGCGCTGTATTTCAAATTCAATGAGACCATTCCCATTTCTCCTTGGTTTAATTAGCCGAACTGCGACATTTGTTGCATCCCACCCAAACCCAAGGTCAATGCTGACAGTCACAACACGTTGTGGGATGCGATTACAACGAACAACATTAGATCACAAGCTCTCAGTGTGCCCCGCTCTTTCGGACTACACCCGAAGACGGATTCATGACTTCAAAACTACCACCGTTGAAACCAGCTTTTGATCCGGTGAAGCAATCCGCCTTTATCCAATCTCACCTGTGCATCGGCCTGGCTGCGCGTCCGGTACAAATCCGCATAACTGCCGCGCAAATTCGAGCCGTTGTCAGACAGATCAAACGTGCTGACAGACAAATCGGTTCCCGGCGTACCGACAAAGCGCAGGGCGTTATAACGGACGGATAGAACCGCAGTTCGACCGAAGCTTTGCCCCTCCGCGACGCCCGCCTCAATCAAGGCCCGCCCCGCGTTCGTCAGCAACACGCGCCCCTCCGTGGCATCAGCGAAAAAATGCCGCACCTTCATCAAGGGCGTCGCCGCCGCACCATCAATGACCAGCCGGACCCGCAAACTGCTGCGTTCAATATCCAGATGCGGCAGGAAAATCTGCGTGTAGGCTTTGGCCGGGTACTTGACGCTGATCCCGCGATAGCGCGGGTCGGCAGGATCATTAACCGGTGTCGGCTGGCCCGCATCACCGGACCAGAGCGCGTTTTTCGCGGAATAGGATGCGGCAACATAGCGGCGTTTGCGCGCATCCAGGTAAAGCGGCACATTTTCGGAAGGATCGCGCGTCGCGATGACGGCGCGGCCCTCGCCTGAATCGCTCTCGACAAGGGTGAAACCCGCCGCATCGCCACCATCAACCCAGCCATCGTTCCGATAGCCGTCAATCGCGGGCAGCGGCGTCTGCTCATCGCGCCTCTGCGCTTTGCCGGTTCCTTTGACATAAGCGAACAAGGGCTGCGTTGCCGGCAGGTCGAGCGTTGCCGAACCAACCGGAATCGCGCGCAGTCCGTTCATCAACGGCCGTGCGACCTGCACCACCAACTCGCTGCGCCCGCCGGGCAGGATCTGCTCCAGCACGAAATCCGATCCGTCCTCCCGCAGGGCCATCCCGGATAACAGAGGCCGCGCGTTATCCTCCCAGCCTGTAAGGTTTAAGCTGACCCCGTGACCGCGCACCGGGATTGTTTTCACGGAGAGCGGCGCACCGTCACTCAGATAGCGTTTGCGTTTTTGTTTGACCGTCGCAAGCTTGCGCGTCTCGCGGCGCATCATATAGCGCGCAACCAGAATCGATTGCGCTTCGACCTCGTCAATATTTCCGGCGGCATCGCGCACACGCAAAATAGCATCCACCCGCTCGCCGGGGCGCAATGCGGGGCCGGTATCAACCTCGCCGCGCCAGATCAGAGGTTTTGAAAGCGCCGTCGCCGCACCGTGGTAGGATTTTATCGGATTATCCCGCGCCTTATCACCGGCGCGGTAGAGCGCCAGCTGCCAGTGATCGATAAACGCGGCGTAATTGCTGCTGAGCCGGAAAGTGGCGGCTTCCTGAAAAGCCGTGTTACTCCACGTCACGAAAGCGGGGGCTTCAAGGCCGAGACGGCGCTTCGGTGTTTGCGCGGTAATCTGCCAGCTGATCCGTGCGCCATTGCGCAATTCCTGCACACCGGTCGAGTTGGCCGCACCGGTTGAATTGGCAATGGCGGGCGCGGCCGCGCACAGCGTTAACAACGCCGCCACAACGGCGTGTTTCATAAACATATATCTGTGGAATCCGATGCTCATACCGCGCGTAGAATAGGAGCGGGAAGGTTAACACCACCCGAAAACACAGCCATTCAGCGCATAATTACGGGATTAGATTTACAACGCAAAAAATAATGCCGGATTCGGCGACGGAAAACCCCGGTACGAGCGTTAAGGAAATATCTGGAGCACTTCGCTGCGCTTTGGATGGCACGCTCGACCACACCCAGCCAACCACGCCGGGCGTGTTTTCGGGGATCAGGCCCCAACACCTGATCCCCATTCCATTCTTAATTAAATTACAGCAATCCCTGATATGGCGCATGATTCTTGCGCCGCACTCTTGACATCCGCGCGCGCTCGTCTCTATTGCACCGCAACATTTCAGGTGTGGAGAGATATGCGATGAGCTTCCTGATACAGCCCGCCCCCGTTGCGCGCCCCAACCGGTGTCAGTTGTTCGGGCCGGGTTCCCGCCCCGCCCTGTTCCCGAAAATGGCGGCTTCGGCCGCCGATGTGGTCAATCTTGACCTTGAGGATTCGGTCGCGCCGAATGACAAAGACACCGCGCGCGAGGCGATTATCGATGCGACGCACAGCATTGACTGGAACGATAAGACCGTCTCTGTGCGGATCAACGGTCTCGACACGCCCTATTGGTATCGCGATGTCGTTGATTTGCTGGAGCGGGCCTCGGACCGTCTTGATCTGATTATGATCCCCAAAGTCGGCAACGCCAAAGACCTCTATGCCGTCGATGCGCTGGTGACAGCCATCGAACGCGCCAAGGGGCGCAAAAAGCCCATCGGTTTCGAGATCATCATCGAGACGGCGGCGGGTGCGCAAAACCTCGACGAGATCGCCCAAGCCACCCCGCGCCTGCAAGCGATGAGCTTCGGTGTCGCTGACTATGCCGCCTCGATGGGGATGCAAGTCACCGGAATCGGCGGCACGCAGGCGGGCTATGATATGCTGGCCGACGGCGAGCCGGGCAGCGAGCGCGCGCTTTATCCTGCCGATCCGTGGCACTACCCGATTGTGAAGATGGTCGCCGCCTGCCGCGAGCATGGCATTCTGCCCGTCGACGGCCCGTTCGGTGACTTCTCGGACCCTGACGCCTTCCGTGCGCAGGCCCGCCGTTCGGCGATTTTGGGCTGTGTCGGCAAATGGGCGATCCATCCGTCGCAAATCGCGCTGGCCAACGAGGTGTTCACGCCCTCCGCAGACATCGTCGCCCGCGCCCGCGCGATCCTGACAGCGATGGCCGAAGCCGAAGCCGCCGGACAGGGCGCGGCGGTACTGGACGGCAAACTGATCGACATCGCCTCGGCCCGTCAGGCAAAGGTCGTGGTGGACCAGATCGAGTTGATCGAAGGCAGCGCCTGATAAAACGGCGCTGGCGGCAGGACAAACGCTTTAAAAAAGCAGGCCCAACACCACCAGCGCCAACCCGAAGAACGCCGTGCCGACCGAGGCCATGTTCATCGCCACAAGATTATTGAGGGCCGCACGGCTGCCCTCATCCTCACCCGCGCGCTTGATGGCCAGCGCCTTGCGAATGCAGACACCAAGGCCGACAAGACCCGAAATGGTGAGGAAAATGCCGATATAAAGGGCGATCTGCGCCATGTGCGGTGCTCTCTCGTATGTTTCATGCAAGCTACAACAACCCGGACGGCGGACCAAGCCGGATGTGAGGAGAATTGCTTACGCTGTCGATAAATCAGTCGCCGGAGCAAATCCTTAACAAAGGGTTTTGACCTGCCGGATTGATGATTGTATTCATCACAAATGAAATGTTTTACGTGGCTCCTGGCTATTATTGTCCCCCTGCTGGCCGTTCCGGTCGGTGCGTGGCTTGTGTCTTCACGGTCGGAGGCGTCGATGAACGCGATTGCCGATATTGACGTGATGATTGTGCAGTTGGTTCTCGCCGCTGCCCCTCTGCTGGCTGTGGCGGCCTTCGCGTTATGGCGCGGGGCGTCGCGCTGGGCGATTTGTGCCACCTCGCTGGTGGCTGCGCTGCTGACACTGGCGGTGTGGACATTCTATCATCTCGATGGCTTTGGCGTCGTGCCGGAACTGGCCGCCAGCGGCGCGCCGATGCTGGGCCTGATCCTGCTCGCCAGCCCGATTCTGATCGGTATCGTCGCAATCCTGACCTATGTGTCATTTTCCACTGCGGGCGAGACGGTTTAGAGTATCCTCAATGATATAAGGATCATTCCGGATACCATTTTCCCTTCCCCCGCACTCCGATGCGGGATCAGTTGGGCGAGAGTGCTTCGCTGAGAAAGACCCCTCAGCAAGTGCGGGGAAGGACTGGCCGCGTTTACGCGCCCAACCCGTATGCTTTTGCAATCTCGGCCCAGCCCTCTTCGGCCGTATCGACGAATTTGAACAGGTTCACGTCGTCGGGCGAGATTGTGCCCTCTTCGGCCAATGCCTCGAAATTGATGATCCGCTGCCAGAATGATTTGCCGAACAGCAGCACGGGTACAGGATCCATGCGTTCGGTCTGGATCAGGGTCAGTGTTTCGAACAGCTCGTCCATTGTGCCGAAACCGCCTGGAAAGACCGCAATCGCCTTGGCGCGCATCAGGAAGTGCATCTTGCGGATCGCGAAGTAATGGAAGTTAAAGCATAATTCGGGGGTGACATATTCGTTCGGCACAGGCTCCTGCCGGAGCACGATGTTGAGGCCGATCGAACACGCCCCCGCATCCTGTGCGCCGCGATTGCCCGCCTCCATCACACCGGGGCCGCCGCCCGTGACGACGACGTATTGCTTGCAGTCGTGCTTCAGCGCCTCTTGCGAGACGCGCTGCGCAAAGCGTCGGGCCTCGGTGTAGTATTTCGAGTTGATCGCGAGATTCTTGCGCTGGGTCTCGTTCTTCGCCGCCCACGGGTCGCCGCCCGGCTCCGGCAAGCGCGCGCCGCCGAACAACACAACGGTCGATTCAATGCCTTGCTCGTTCAGGATCGTTTCAGGCTTGAGCAATTCAAGCTGCAAGCGCACGGGGCGCATATCATCGCGGCGCAAAAACGCGTCATCGCGAAAGGCGAGCTGGTAGGCGGGGGATTCCGTTTGTGGCGTGCTGGGTATTTTCTCAACACGGGCAATGTCTTCTTCCACGGAACGCAGGGCGGAGTGGCGGTCGGCGTCGGTCATGATTTTCGGTTCGCATTCATTGTTGTACAAGAGCCGTTCTATCCCCTCCGCATATCAGAGTGGTTAAGGCGGGTAAATCGGCCTATCCGCCCTTTGCGCTTCCGTTGGCGTAGCCCGTCTCGAAATCCTTGGTCAGCGCGGGCGGGCAGTTGTGCTTGGGCGGTTGACCCGCCACGGCGCGGGCATAGCCGTTTTCGGGGGTGCAGAACAGCGTCAGCCCCTCCAGCCGTCCGGTCGAATAGGCGAGGCGGTTAACCTTGACCCCGACGCCCTCACAGGTCGCGCGCAGGGTTTCGAGCGCCTTGGCGGAAAAGCCGGAGATGCCGTGCTGATACCCCGTCGCGTGCCAGTTGGCCCCCTGACAGCGGCCCAGCACGGTGTCCGGCTTCGCCTCCGCCGCCTCCAACCCCGCCACAGGCGCACCCGCTTGTGTGCAGGCGCTCAGTGCAAACGC